>CAMWMW010000160.1 GCA_947175455.1 uncultured Porphyromonadaceae bacterium
GATTAATACAATATAGAGATGTTTAGTTTCGCATATCCCAAAATACTGTTTCTTTTGTTACTTGTACCGCTGTTCGTGTTGTTATACGCATGGGCGCGTTTCGCAAGAAACAGGAAGCTTAAGAAATTCGGCAAGAAAGACTCCATTTCCGCTCTGATGCCGGAGGTGTCTCCTTATAAGCCGCCAATCAAGATCACACTCCAGATACTTGCGCTTGCCTTTATCGTAATTGCATTTGCAAGACCTTGGGGTGGTATAAAGGATCAGAAGACCACGAAGGAAGGTATAGAGGTAATTATTGCGATGGATGCGTCCAATTCTATGCTTGCTTCAGCAACCGAAGACCCTCAGGGTCCTGACAGGATGCGGACTGCCAAGATGACTCTTGAAAAGCTTATAAATCGTCTGGACAACGATAGGGTAGGTCTGATTATGTATGCCGGCTCCGCCTATACGCTTATTCCGGTTACCAACGATTATGTCTCTGCCAAGATGTTCCTTAATTCAATCGACCCCTCTCAAATCGCCGATCAGGGTACAAATATAACAGCCGCGCTTGACATGGCTTCTGCGTCATTCAGTGAGGACAAGAATATCGGCAAGGCTGTGATTCTCATAACGGATGCTGAAGAACTTGATGACAGTGAGAGTGTTATGACTGCGGCGAAGACTGCTGCTAAAAATGGTATTCAGCTTGATGTAGTCGGTGTCGGCAGTTCAACTCCGGTTCCGCTTAATGTAAATGGTCAGCCTCTGATTGACGACCAGAGTGGCGAAGCTGTAAGGACAGCCCTTAATGAAGACCTCGCTGCCGATATTGCTAAAGCGGGGAAGGGTATATATGTGAATGCGTCAAACAAGGATGCGCTTACCGAGCTTGACAAACAGCTTGATACTCTTAAGAAATCGGCTTTTGAGTCAAGTCTTTACGCACAGCACGATGAATTGTTTCCTGTCTTTGCTTGGCTGGCTATATTGTGTATTGTACTTGATATTTTTGTGCTTGACCGTAAAATCGGCTGGCTTGACAGATTTACTTTCTTTTATAAGGAGGATAAGAAAAAATGAAGACTATGTTGAATTATATGGCACCGCTGTTGTTTCTGATTTTATCAGCTTTTTCTCTTTCTGCAAGCGCGCAGTCCGTTAGAGAGGAGCGTAAGTTGATCAGTGAGGGAAACAAACTCTTTACGGAAAGAAAATACGCGGAAGCTGCAAAAAAATATGAGCAGGCGTTATGTGTCAATTCTTTGTCGGCTGTCAGCCGTTATAATCTGGGTCTTGCTCAGATCAAACAGGTTACCAATCCTCAGGATACCACACCTAAAAGCAAGTCTCTTCTTGATGGCGCCAGAAAGAATCTCGGTGCAGTGGCTTCTCTGGCAAAAGATAAACCGGGACTTGCATCAAAAGCTAATTACAATCTGGGGAATCTTGAGTATAATACGAAGGAGTATAAAAATGCCATAGAGTATTATAAGCAAGCCCTTAGAATCAATCCCGAAGACGAGTCGGCAAGGAAAAATCTGCGAATTGCCCAGAAACAAATGCAGAACCAGGATCAGAACCAGGATCAGAACGAGCAGAATAAAGACCAGAATAAAGATCAGGACAAGAATCAGGACAAAGAGCAGAATAAAGACCAAAACAAAGACCAACAGAATAATAACAAAGACGATAAAAAGGAGAACGATAAGAATAACAGCATAAGCCAGCAGACTGCAAACCAGATTTTGCAGGCAATGGACAATAAGGAGAATCAGACGCGTGCAAGAGTGAACCGGGCTAACAAGGGGGAGAAGTCTAATGCGTCAGGAGGATCGAGAAAGAAATGGTGATATGAAAACAGGAATGTGGCGCAGACACATATTCAGGTATATTGTAATTGTTTCAGCATTGTTTGTTGGAACGCTGTCTGCAAATGCCAAAATCAATGATGATCTGTTTGTCAGATGCTCGATTGATAAGTCATCGTTTTATAGTCACGAATGTGTCTCTGCTACGATGTGGCTGTATACTCCTTATTCTGATATCGCATTTGTAAACGAGGTCGAATCGCCACGTCTTAAAACAGGTGAGTTTTCATATATCTCAAGAGTGCAGAGTTTCCGTAAGTCTCATAGGGAAAAAGTCAACGGGAAATTGTATTATGCGTTCCCCCTTGCGTCGTTTGTCTTTGCCATGAATGATGCCGGTAAGTATACCATGCAGTCCGGAAAATTCGAAATTGGAATAAACTTCCCTGTGGCATATCAAGATCCGTTTTATGGAAAAGTAAGAACAGTCGAGACGAGATCCTGCATTGTGGATATGAAACCTGTAGACTTTAAAGTGAAATCTTTGCCTGCTGCGCAGGATACGGTTGCTTTTTCAGGCGCGGTCGGAGAATTCAGTGCGAGCACAGTTGTTCCGCGAGGAGACATAATAGTGAATGAGGAGGCGAGCGTTATTGTCATCGTGAAAGGAAGAGGGCTGTTAGGTTCTGACATTCTTCCTGAATATCGTGATGCATTTGGGGAGGGGAACAAACTGAAGTCTATTTCCGAACATCTTAATACATATTTCGATGGAGAGTCGATTGTTTCAGAACTTGAACTCGAATGTGAGTTCGTGCCTACGGATATCAGGAATTGCCGGATAGGTGCGGTCAGATTCGGTTATTTCAACCCTGAAACCAAAAGATTCGAAGTGGCGGAGTCCGAGCCTGTAGATATTGATGTAAAGTCTTCAGCAGTGAAAGTCGAACCAGTGTATATTTAAACAATTCTTATGTTAAGGAAAACAAGCATATTGCTTATGATGTTGCTGATGTCGGCACTCTTGTCGTCAGCCGGGTCAGTGCGTCTTTATGAAAGTCCTGCGCGAGGTAAGCGGTCCATTGAGGTTGGAGACATGTTTTATATATATGTCGAGGTCAGCGATATCGATGGCAGACCGGAGATTCCTTCAAACATCGGAGGTGCGAAGGTAATGTATTTCGATCATACGGGGCAATCGTCGCGGATGTCAAATGTAAACGGTCAGGTAACGCAATCGACCAGCAATACATGGACTGTCACACTCCGAGCCCAGAAAGAAGGCACATATTCGTTCGGACCTATTACCGTTGGTGGAGTGAAGAGTAACCAGCTCAGATATACGATTGGTGCTTCCGGCACGGGTACTAACAATCCCGGAGTTGGAAAAACTCCTGATAATTCTGTTTCTTCCGGAAGCACATCTGACAAACCTAAATTTATAGGCAAGGGTGACGGAAACCTTTTTATGAGAGCAAGTGTGTCAGAGTCTAATGTCTATGAGCAGCAGGCACTTGTGTATACGGTAAAATTATATACGACATACGATGCCATCAAATTCATAGGAGCCACAGCCGCGCCCAAGTTCGACGGATTCGTTGTCGAGGAATCAAAAGCCGTATCAAGTTCTCTGGATTATGAGACTCTTGATGGAAAGACCTATGCGACAGCTGTAATTGCAAGATATATAATATTCCCTCAGATGACAGGTCAGTTGAAGGTTATCGGAAACACTTATACAGTTTCTGTTGATCAACGCGAGTATTATCATGATCCTTTCTGGGGAAATATGGCTGTAAGCTCACCTTTGCAGCTGAATGTCAGCCCGAATGATCTTACAGTAAATGTCAAGGCTCTTCCATCTCCCAAGCCTGCGGATTTTTCAGGAGGTGTAGGTAAATTCACAATTGCGTCACAGCTGAAATCCAACAGTTTCAAGACCAATCAAGCCGCCTCGATAGAATATATCGTCACAGGTTCAGGCAATCTCAAATATATTCAGTTGCCGGATCTTTCAACCTCATTCCCTCCTCAGCTTGAAGTTTATACACCCAAGACAGATGTAAAGGCAAATGTCGGTTCATCAAATGTCTCAGGCTCTGTATCATTTGATTATTCTTTTATGCCGCTTGAAGAGGGTGATTTTAAAATACCTTCTGTAAGCCTCGTCTATTTTAATCCTGAAACTGGCAAATATGAGACATCGGTTTCAAAAGAATATAATATCACAGTAGGGAAAGGAAAGGCTTCAGGCAAATCACAGACAAACACGAGGCTTAAATTCGATTCCGGTCTTCAGAAGGTGACTCTTGAAAAACTTTCAAAAGATCACAGTCCCGACATATATAAGTTCAGCTACTGGTTATGGTATATCATACCGTTTGTGTCATTGATAATTTCTGTTGTTGCGTACAGAAGCTATCTTAAGTCGCATGCAGACATGGCAGCCTTTAACAGCCGCCGCGCTAACAAACTTGCACGGCGCAGGCTTCGGAAGGCGGCTGCTGCAATGAAGTCTGGCAATTCGGATACCTTTTACGATGAGCTTCTCATTGCATTGTGGGGCTATCTGGGCGATAAACTTAAGATGCCGACTTCCGAACTGATGAGAGACAACATCAAGACAGTGCTCGAAACCGAGGGTATACCCGAAGACTGTATTTCAGACCTGCTTGATATTCTTGACAGGAGCGAATTCGCAAAATACTCGCCTGCGTCCGGTAAAGCAGGGATGTCTGAACTTTATGACAATGCGATAGAGTCGATAAACAAACTTGAAAAATCTTTTAAGGCAGTCAAATGAAAATGAAATATAAGATAGTATTTTTTATAGCGTCGGTATTATTGATGTTCCCTTTGAGTGTTATGGCGGATAATTCGCTTGAAAGTGCGGAGAAAGCATATAATGAAGGGAAATTTGCCGAGGCGGCTGCTATTTATGGCAAAATTTCTCAGGAACACGGAGTTTCCGCATCTTTGTTGGCAAATATGGGAAATGCTTATGCAAAAGCAGGAGATTACGGGCAGGCGTTTCTGTGTTATGAAAGGAGTCTTTATCTTGATCCATCGTGCAAAGAGGTCCGTAATAACCGTGCATATATTCTTTCAAAGATAGAGGATGGCAACAAAGCCAACGCCAAAGGCAAAAATATTTCCGTAGTTGCAGATGAGCCGTCATTTTTCTCGCGGGTGAAACAATATGTCACATACAGTCATACGTCAGACACCTGGGCGGTATGGGGGGCTGTTTCGTTTGTTCTGCTCTGTGGTTGCATTGCTTTGTATATATTCCGTACGGAAGTGCTGTTGCGTAAAATCGGTTTCTTCGGCGGTTTGTCTCTGCTGGTATTGTGTGTTGTCTTTATGACATTCTCTTTTGCATCGGCAAAGGCTTGTCAGTCGCATGACCGGGGTGTTGTTACCGGCTTCAAGGTGACATTGTTGACTGAGCCGTTCTCATCTGCAAAAGCTGTCGGCACGCCACTTGAGCGGGGCACGCCACTTGATATTCTTGAGTCGGAAAACAGTCAGGATGGTGCCGCTGAATGGTATAAGGT
>CAMWMW010000161.1 GCA_947175455.1 uncultured Porphyromonadaceae bacterium
CATTTGAGGAGTGTGAGAATCAACGCCATGCGCACAAACTTGCCGTTCTCAACCTGACGGAAATAAGCGGCGCGCGGGTCGGAATCAACGTCAACCGAGATTTCGTTGACACGAGGCAGCGGGTGAAGCACGCGCAGTTCAGGACGTGCGGTCTTCAATTTGTCGGCAGTAAGGATAAAACTGTCTTTCAGACGGTCATATTCATCTTCATCAAGAAAACGCTCCTTCTGCACGCGGGTCATATAAAGCACGTCAAGTTCAGGCATGACCTCTTCCATCGAGGATACTTCCCTGTAGTCTACGCCATGTTTGTCACACACCTCATGTTTCATATAATCCGGAAGGCGCAACTGATCGGGAGCGATAAGGACAACCTTCACACCCGAATGGCGGGAAAGCGCCTTGATAAGGGAATGCACGGTGCGACCGAATCTGAGGTCACCGCAGAAACCGATGGTGATGTCGTCAAGACGACCTATCTCGCGCTTGATTGTCAGAAGGTCTGTAAGTGTCTGGGTAGGATGGGCGTGTGAGCCGTCACCGGCGTTGATCACCGGAACGCTCGCGTTCATGGCGGCGACGTATGCCGCACCTTCCTCGAAATGGCGCATCGCAATGATGTCGGCGAAGCAGCTGATTACTTTCGATGTGTCCGCCACAGTCTCCCCTTTGCTGACCGATGTGTTCTGCGCATCGGAGAAGCCGAGCACGTTGCCTCCGAGTTCCATCATTGCAGCCGTGAAACTGAGGCGTGTGCGAGTGGAGGGTTCATAAAAGAGTGTCGCCAGCTTTTTGCCTTTGCATGCTTCGGCATACGCAGGACGGTTGGCAATGATGTCGAGGGCAAGGTCAACGATTTCCTCTGTCTCCTTGCGCGTCAGATCCGTAGGGTCTATCAGATGTCGCATATCGTGTATAAAGTTTATATCATTTCATCCAGGATTCATCGGAAGGATTGTCACGGAATTTCTTTATGGCATCCTTGGCGTCCGCCGATACGTAATTCTCCTCGACGGCAACCTCCAGAAGGGCATCAAGATTTGAAAGAGAGATATTTTTCACACCTGCCGCCTCCAGACGGTCAAGGCCTTTCTTCATGCCATAGGTAAATATAGAGACCACACCAAGCACTTCGGCACCTGCCTCGCGCAACGCCTCCACAACGTCTATGCAGCTTCCGGCGGTAGAAATGAGGTCTTCGATGACCACCACCTTCGCACCCGGTTCGAGACGACCTTCGATGCGGTTGTTTCTGCCATGGTCTTTCGCACTTCCGCGCACGTATCCCATCGGTTTGCCAAGAATCCACGCCGCGATAGCCGCATGTGCGATGCCGGCGGTAGACGTGCCCATCAGAGCCTCCGCACCGGGAAACTCACGCTCCACAGTCGCGGCTATGGCATTCTCCACAACTTCGCGCGCTGCCGGATCGGACAGAATCAGGCGGTTGTCGCAATATATCGGACTCTTTATCCCACTCGCCCATGTAAAGGGTTTTTCAGGACTGAGGAACACGGCTTTTATTCTCAGAAGGCTCTGCGCCACTGATTTCTCTATCTCTTTTTTATCCTTAACCATAAGTCGTTTCTTTAAAAGCTGTTAAAAGTTGTTTGTCATAATTCGCCCGTGAAATCCTCCACGCAGCGGCGATAGGCGGCGACCGGATCGGCGGCGGCTGTTATCGGGCGACCGACCACAATAAAGTCCGAGCCTATCTCTCTGGCGCGTGCCGGAGTAGTGATGCGTACCTGGTCATCGGCAGCAGCGTCGGCAAAGCGTATTCCCGGGGTCACTGTCAGGAAATCGCGTCCGCATGCCTCCTTGACTATGCCTGCCTCAAGAGGGGAGCAGACAACGCCGTCAAGACCCGCTTCAGCGGCATTTTCGGCATATTTGATGATTGTGTCGCCGATTGTCGCGTCAATGAGCAACTGTCTGCGCATAGCCTCCTCGGATGTGCTGGTGAGCTGTGTCACGGCAATGAGCAGCGGACGGGTGCCGTCTTCGCGAGTAAGACCCTCGACAGCCGCACGCATCATCTCTATTGTTCCCGCAGCGTGCACATTGACCATATCGACATCCAACGCCGAAAGAACCTTCATCGCCTTGCGAACGGTGTTCGGAATGTCGTGCAGCTTAAGGTCAAGGAATATCTTGTGACCGCGGCGTTTGATCTCCTTCACAATCTCGTTGCCGGCTCCATAATAAAGTTCCATTCCGATTTTCAGAAATGGCTTGCGGCTTTCGCCGTTGAATTTGTCAAGGAAAGCGAGTGTTTCCCCGGCGTTCGGAAAATCGCAGGCTATGATAACGTCTCTGTTCATGTGTTATGTTATGTTTCGTTAAATAATCGTTGAAAAAAATACCTATCTCGGAAGCGCGGCACCGATAATGTCGGAAAGTGAGGCTATGCCCAGCTTCTCCATGCGTGAGGGGAGCGCTTCGATGATATCCTTGCAGGCATATGGATTCACAAGGTTTGCAGAACCTACCTCCACCGCAGTGGCTCCCGCCATCATCATCTCTATCACATTGTCGGCGGTAGAGACTCCTCCGCATCCGATAACGGGGATATTCACCGCCGAGGCAACCTGCCAGATCATTCTTACGGCAACCGGGAAAATCGCCGGTCCTGAAAAACCGCCGACCTTGTTTGCGACAACCGGACGGCGAGTCTTGGTGTCGATTCTCATTCCGAGCAATGTGTTTATCAGACACAGACCGTCGGCTCCGGCATCCTCTGCCGCGCAGGCTATCTTCACTATATCGGTGACATTCGGTGTGAGTTTAACATACAGAGGCTTCGTGACAACCTCTTTGACAGCTTTCACGACCTCCGCCACAGATTCCGGCTGAGTGCCGAAACTCATGCCACCGCCATGCACATTGGGACAGCTGACATTCAGCTCTATGATACCGACTTCCTCCGCACCGTCTATCACGCGGCAAGCCTCCACATATTCATCAACAGAGAAACCGCTGATATTGGCGACTACCGGCTTGTGGAAAACTTTGCGCAGTTTCGGCAGCTCCTCCGAGACAACCTTGTGCACTCCGGGGTTCTGCAGACCCACGGAGTTTATCAGACCGTCGGGACATTCAGCCACGCGGGGCAGGGGATTGCCGGCACGCGGCGAGAGGGTAGTGCCTTTTATCGATATCGACCCCAATATGTCAAGGTCGTAATATTCCGACATCACATATCCGAAACCGAAGCATCCGCTTGCGGGTATGACCGGATTGTCGAGCCTGACTCCACTCAGGCTTACAGATGTGTCTCTCATTTCCATATCAGTTCATCTTTAGGGAATACCGGTCCTGCCTTGCATATGCCTTTCAGACCGCTTCTGGTTTCAAGCACACAACACATGCAGATTCCGAATCCGCACGCCATACGCGACTCAAGGCTGAGTTCGCCCGGCTGCGCAAGCCTTTCGCAAAGAGCGCGAAGCATAGGCAGCGGACCGCACGTATAGAAATAGTCGAAGTCCGGATTCTTCTCCGCTATCGCATCGGTCACGAACCCGCGTGTACCCTCCGAACCGTCGGCTGTCGAGACATACAC
Source organism: uncultured Porphyromonadaceae bacterium (assembly GCA_947175455.1). Lineage (GTDB taxonomy): Bacteria > Bacteroidota > Bacteroidia > Bacteroidales > Muribaculaceae > Lepagella. Next base: position 3,566 of record CAMWMW010000161.1, read on the forward strand.
ATCGAGTCCCATGTCCTCGAATTCCTTCTTCAGCACAACATCTGCCGCAGTGTTGAATCCCAGCACAACAACGGGGCGTTTCCCTTCTCTGCACAGCGAACGGGCAAGCATCAGAAGCGGAGCGCACCCGATGCCACCGCCCACAAGCAGCGGCTTCTCCGTCTTCACGGCAAGGTTGAAACCGTTGCCGAGACCTGTAAGCACATCGGCGGTATCTCCCGGTTTCATCTCCGACATCACCTCGGTGCCTTCTCCGACAACGTCATAGAGCAGCGTGAGCCTGCTGCCGGATATGTCGCATACCGATATCGGGCGGCGCAGATACTTGCCTGCCACGGCGATATTTACAAACTGACCGGGAGCCGTAAAATCCGATGTGTCGCCCTCAAGCGCCAACTCCCATGTCTTTGCCGCGACTTTCCTGTTGGAAACCACGCGGAAAAATCTGTGTTTATGTCTGTCTGCTTTCATTTTCACACTTGATTCATAACTTATACACCATTTTCCCTCCGGCTATTGTCATCACCACTTTTCCGAAAAGTGATGTTCCGTCGAAAGGCGTGCTTTTCCCTTTGCTGAGGAAAGAGGAAGAATCAACATTGACCTCACTGTTAAAATCAACAATCGCGAGTTCCGCACGGTTCCCAGGAAGTATGCCTCCCCTGAATCCGAACAGCTCCCGAGGCACAAAAGCCATCATCTGCAGCATACGTAAAAAAGATATGTGTCCCGGCTTGACCATGTGGGTATAGACAGCCGCCAGAGAGGTCTCAAGACCTACGACTCCCATGGCGCTTTTCTCAAGACCTTTTGATTTCTCCTCTGCCGAATGCGGGGCATGGTCGGTGGCAATGACATCTATCGTGCCGTCTGCGGCGCCTTCGCGGAGAGCCTCCATGTCACGGCGCGAACGTATCGGCGGATTCATCTTGAAACGACCCTCTTCCCGCATGTCTTCATCGCAGAAAGCGAGATAGTGGGGTGCCGTCTCGCATGTCACCCTGACACCCCGGCTCTTAGCACGGCGAATAAGATCCACACTCTCCGCAGTTGATATGTGACATATGTGCAGACGGCAGCCCGTTTCCTCGGCAAGACGTATGTCGCGTTCTATCTCACCCCATTCGCTTTCGGAACATATGCCCCGATGACCGTGAGCGCGTGCATATTCCCCGTCATGTATATATCCTCCGCGCAGAAGAGAGTTGACCTCGCAGTGAGCGGCAAGGATCTTGCCGGTCTTTGCGATCTGCCGCATCGCCTTGCGCATTACCTCTTCATCCTGCACTCCCGACCCGTCGTCGGAAAAACCGGCGACAAAAGGGGCGAGTGCCTCATAATCCACGAGTTCGGCTCCGAGTCGCGAACGGGTGATTGTGGCGTAGGGTATGGTCTCGATTTTTGCGTCCCGGCGTATTATCTCAAGCTGACGCTCGAGATTCTCGGGCGAATCCGGCGCCGGGTTGAGGTTGGGCATGGGGCAGACAGTGGTGAATCCGCCGGCGGCGGCTGCCGCAGTGCCTGCCGCAATGGTCTCCTTATATGAAAAACCGGGCTCACGGAGATGCACATGCACATCCACAAGCCCGGGAATTACGGTGAGACCGTCAGCGTCAATCACGCTGCAATCATGCGGCGAATCGACCTGCGGGGCTATCTTCCCGATTTTCCCCTCGTATATGAGAACATCTACCGTTCCCTCCTTGCCGGAAGAATCCTCCCTGATATAATCCCCCACCTTAAAG
>CAMWMW010000162.1 GCA_947175455.1 uncultured Porphyromonadaceae bacterium
ATATCAAGGCGTTGCAGGATGTTGCGGTGAAGGAATCGCGTCTTGGAATTCCTCTGCTCGCCGGTGCGGACATCATACATGGATATGAGACAATCTTTCCTATCCCATTGGCGATGTCTTGTAGCTGGAATCCGGAAGCTGTCAGGCGGATGGCAAGGATATCAGCCGAAGAGTCTGCTGCCAACGGCATAGGATGGACGTACAGTCCGATGGTAGACATCTGTCAGGATGCCAGATGGGGACGTGTGGCTGAAGGAAGCGGGGAAGATCCTTATCTCGGTTCGGTGTTTGCGAAGGCATATGTGGAAGGATACCAGGGTGACGATCTGAAGGACGGGAACAGCATTCTGAGCTGCCTGAAGCATTTTGCCTTATATGGCGCCGGGGAAAGCGGGCGCGATTATATGCCAGTGGATATGAGTCGCCAACGGATGCGCAACGAATATCTGGAGCCTTACAAAGCCGCTGTGGATGCCGGTGTGGGAAGTGTGATGAGCTCATTCAATACAATCAATGGAGTTCCCGCCACCGCATGCCGTTGGCTTCTAACCGATCTTCTGAGAGATGAATGGGGATTCAATGGATTTGTGGTTACAGACTATAACTCAATAGACGAGATGTCAAAGCATGGCTATGCGTCTCTGAAGGAGGCTGCCGCACTGGCTCTCAAAGCCGGCACCGACATGGATATGGTGAGTGAAGGGTATATCAATACCCTCGAAGAATCCTTAAGAGAGGGAAGGCTGACAGAGAAGCATATAGATGATGCCTGCCGGCGAATACTCGAAGCCAAGTATAAACTGGGTCTTTTTGACAATCCCTATAAATATTGTAATCCGGAGAGAGCAGTCAAAGAGACTTTTACTCCCGAGAAGCGTAAGGTCGCAAGGGATATCGCCGCCGAGACTTTCGTGTTGCTTAAGAATAATGAGAGTTTGCTGCCGTTGCGAAAGAAAGGTAAGATAGCCCTGATCGGACCAATGGCGGATGCCGTCAACAATATGTGTGGCATGTGGAGCATGACCTGCAGACCTGAGAAACACCGGTCACTTCTTGCAGCATTTAGAGATGCTACGAAAGGGAAGGCGGAGATTCTGCACTCCAAAGGCAGCAACATTTATTATGATGCCAAGATGGAAAAATACGCCGTCGGCATTCGTCCGCTGGAACGTGGCGATGACGCGGCACTTCTCAAGGAGGCTCTCTGTGTTGCTTCACAGTCAGATGTGATAGTCGCGGCACTTGGCGAAAGTGCTGATATGACGGGGGAGTCGGCATCAAGGACGAACCTTGATATCCCGGATGCGCAGAAAAATCTTCTCAGGGAGCTTGTAAAGACCGGGAAACCTGTGGTCCTTGTGTTGTTTACGGGCAGACCGCTGACTCTCTGTTGGGAAGAAGAGAATGTACCTGCGATATTGAACGTATGGTATGCCGGCAGTGAGGCAGGAGATGCTGTTGCTGATGTGATATTCGGCAAGAAGTCTCCTTGTGGCAGACTCACTACAACATTTCCTCGTTCTGTCGGTCAGCTCCCACTTCATTATAATCACATGAATACCGGACGACCAGACAATGACAATTCCCGTTTTCACAGATATGCAAGCAATTGGATAGATGAAAGCAATGAACCGCTCTATCCCTTCGGCTTCGGACTGTCTTACACCGAATTTACTTACGGTGATGTGAAACTCAGTTCCGGCATATTGAAGAAGGGTGGCAAAATCGAGGTGTCGGTTAAAGTAACCAATTCAGGGGACAGAGATGGTACGGAGGTGGTGCAGCTTTATCTGCATGATATTCTCGCTTCTCTGGTAAGACCGGTTAAGGAGCTTAAAGGGTTCAGGCGAGTGTCGCTTAAGAAAGGTGAAAGTGAAGATGTTGTTTTCGAGATAACCGAGAAGGACTTGAAATTCTATAATGGTGACGAGAAATATGCATATGAACCGGGAGAGTTTGAACTCATGATCGGATCGAATTCAAGAGACGTGAAGGGAGTGCGGTTTACGGCAGAATAGTTGCCGGATGTAAAAATCAATAATAATCCATATACAGAATAAGCACAGCATTTACTTATTCAAAACTAATTTTCAATACTTACTTATAGATATGAATAGTAATAGATTCACAAGGGGATTGCTTGTTGCCGGTCTTTCGGTATTGCTCTGCGGCGTGGCATATGCGGCGGAGACCCCGCGGCTGATGACAGAATGGGGCGAGAAGCTCGACAAAAATAATGTGTGGAACGTATATCCGCGCCCTCAGATGGAACGAGAAGAGTGGAAAAATCTCAATGGCGAGTGGGATTATGCAATATTGCCTAAAGATGCTGCGCAGCCGAAGGAATATCAGGGAAAGATACTCGTGCCTTTCTGTGTCGAATCCGAGCTTTCGGGTGTCAGGAAAAGAGTCGGTGAAGATGAGGAGCTGTGGTACAGATGTGTATTTACAATTCCACAGAGTTGGAAGGGTAAAGAATTATTGCTTAATTTTGGCGGTGTAGACTGGAAATGCGATGTCTGGGTCAACGGAATGTCGGTGGGAGGTCACAAAGGAGCATATGCGCCATTCAGCCTTAATATAAAAGACGCGCTCAATAGCAAGGGCGACAATGAATTGGTGGTGCGTGTCTGGGATCCTACCGACAAAGGGTATCAGCCACGCGGCAAACAGGTGGTAAAGCCGCGGAGTTGTTGGTATACACCGGTTACGGGTATCTGGCAGACGGTATGGCTCGAACCCGTTGAATCCGTTCATATAGACAATCTGAGAATCACTCCTGATGTCGATGCCCGTAAGCTTAGAGTCAAAGTGGGGACTACAGCCGGGGGAGGCTGCGTGGCTAAAGTCGCAGTCCGCGACGGAGGGAAACAGATTGCTTCGGGAACAGCTGCCGGAGGTTCTGAGATTGAGATAGACATGCCCGATGATATCAAGCTATGGTCGCCCGACTCTCCGCATCTTTACGATCTCCGCATCACTCTGGAGAAAGGAGGAAAGATTCTTGACGAAGTCGGAAGTTATGCCGCGATGCGAAAGGTATCGATGGGCAAGGATCCCAAAGACACCAGGCAGAACGTGCGTTTGCGTCTCAACAACAAGGATATATATCATTTCGGACCGCTTGATCAGGGATGGTGGCCTGACGGGCTGTATACCGCTCCTTCGTATGAGGCGCTCGTATGGGATGTGGACCTTGCAAAACGTCTCGGCTTCAATATGATCCGCAAACATATCAAGACTGAACCTGCGGTATGGTATGCCTATTGTGACAAGGTGGGGATAATGGTATGGCAGGATATGCCTTGCAGCGAGCAGAAGACAGCCTGGCAGCGTTTTGACTATTACGTCGGCGAAGAACCCGGACGCTCTGCCGAGAGCGATGCCAATCATCGTCGCGAATGGAAAGAGATAATGGATTATCTTTACAACTATCCGTCGGTTGTGATGTGGGTGCCCTTCAACGAAGGGTGGGGACAATATGACACCGTGAGGATTACTAATTGGACTAAAGATTATGATCCCTCTCGACTTGTCAATTCAGCGAGTGGCGGAAATTATTTTCATTGCGGGGATGTGATTGATTTTCATAGCTATCCGGATCCTCTGATTGCTGTCACAAGCGGAGAGAAGGCGAACGTTCTCGGAGAATACGGCGGCATTGGATATGCCATTCCAGGTCATCTTTGGCAGAAAGACAAGAACTGGGGCTATGTCAAGTATAACTCGCCGGCAGAGGTGACTGATGTCTATGTGGATTATGTAGAGAAACTTGACACTCTTTCAGACGTGTGTTACACCGGTGCTGTCTATACGCAGACATCGGATGTGGAGATTGAAATAAATGGTCTTGTCACATATGACCGCAAGATTCTGAAGATGGATGAAAACCGCGTGAGGAAAGCAAATCAGGAACTGATACGCAAACATTCTGCCAAGTAATGATACAAGCGGTCTTAAAACTTCTTACTATAAATAACTTATAAATTTCAACATATGCTCACCATAAATAAGTACATGCTGTTTTTCGGCATTGTCCTCGCTGCTTTTCTCAATGCAGAGGGTAAGGATTACGACTATTTCGATGCATCATCTTTTACCGTGACCAATAAAGCTCAGAATGACGCACCTGTGTATTCACGTCTGAATGTGGATAAATATCCGGATCTAAATGCCAAACTACGCAGATTTTTTCGGCATTCCACCGGTATCGGACTCCGATTTCGTACAGATAGTCCTTCAATACGTGCTATGTGGACTGTTCCCGATACCGAACATCTCACCAATGCTCCGGCAATAGCCACCAAAGGGCTCGATCTCTATATCCGCGATGAGAAGAGTGGGCAGTGGCTGTGGGCGGGTCACGGTGCCCCCGAATATGTGGGGAAAGCCGGAAACAGGACGCTTGTCGACAATATGGAGACCGGAATGAAAGAGTGTCTGTTGTATCTTCCTGTGTTTCAACCGCTCGATTCTCTGCAGATTGGGATTGAGAAAGGATATGTCATAGAGTCGGATGGCGGTTTTGTACGTGCGCCCATAGTGGCTATGGGTTCAAGTTTCACTCATGGCAATAGTGTGTCACGTCCTGGTATGGCGTGGCCTCAACAGCTTTCGCGCATGATTGGTATTGACGTTGCCAATCTCGGCACCAGCGGAGCCTGCAAACTTGAACCGGTGCTTGCTGACATTATCGCTGATACAGATGCCGATATGTTTATTTTCGATACTTTCTCAAATCCTACGGCACAGGAGGTGAGAGAAAGATTCGTATCTTTCGTGAAACGTATCCGTGAAAAACATCCCGAGACACCGCTTGTGTTTCTCAAGACTTTTCATAGGGAAAACACAAATTTCGATCTCAAGAAAAGGAAAGTGGAAGAAGAACGCACTGCCGCTGCCGAGGAAGAGTTGGCGAAAGTGATGAAAACCGACAGGAATATCTATTATTTCTCTCCCGGACTATATTCAGGCGATGACCACGAGACCACATGCGACGGTACCCATCCATCAGATCTCGGATATCATCGTGCCGCAATAAATATTTCCAAAAAACTCAAACCCTTGTTGAAGAAATATAAAATAAAGCAGAACTAAGCGTTTGTTGCCCAGAAAGTGTGTCAGAGACCTCATCCGGACAATAAAACAATCGCAACATAAATGTTTTAGTATGTAATACTGTGCATTTATGTTGCGATTGTATATTGTTCGCGTGTGTTGCCTGAAAACTTCTCTAAGAAACTGTTTAAATTTAAACAGTTTCTTAGAGATTGTCTAAATTTTATTGATTAAAAATTTTA
>CAMWMW010000163.1 GCA_947175455.1 uncultured Porphyromonadaceae bacterium
GTGCTGTCAATATCAAACCAACAGAATACAAAGAGAATATCGACTTTATTGAAACAGATTATCACTGATTATGAAGAGAATGTTTACTTACATATTTCTGTTCTTAGGTGCAGTTGCAGCTAATGCCGACAACTGGGTGAGAGATGCAGAACCTGCGATTCTCGAGGTGCATTATACCCGCACCGAAGTTACCGACACGACTAAACGTGAGACAGACTACTTCAATGAAGAAACCATGCTCCGCATTGGCGATAGTATGTCGCTTTACTGTTCGGTGCCGCGTTTTTACCGAGATTCGCTTATGTTCAATAATCGCGCACTATATTTTCAGATGGAAGCAGCTTCGTTTGAGAAAGATCCGAGAGAGCACGACAGAACCTCGCTTGAACGTAGCGGGCGATATGGCAGTTTCATTTACAAGAATTATCCCGAAGGTAAGGTAACGGAAACCGCTTATTTCGATATGGAAGACTGGCGCTATGATGAAGACTGGGAAAAACCGGTATGGAATATTTCAGACGAGTCGAAAGATATAATCGGCTATCAGTGCTTCAAGGCTACGACAGATTTCCGCGGTCGTCGATGGACTGCTTGGTTTGCTCCCGAGATACCGATTCAGGACGGACCATGGAAGCTCTGCGGGCTACCGGGTCTGATACTCGAAGCCGAGGATAATCACAGCGAATATAGATTTGTAGCCAATGGATTGAAGCAAAAAGGTCTTGCTGAAGTCGGTTTCCTCTGTTACCGGGAGAAGCGCGGTGTAAGCAATGTAACCCGCGACAAATTTTTTAACAACTGGTGGAAATATGCCAATTCCAACTTTGGTGCAAAAATGGCGTCAATGTTCGGCGGCAAGAACGCCCAACTGAAAAATACCGTTAAGGAAGAACAACACCGTGATAAAGAAGAAACCAATTATCCACATGAATTATGAAAAGAATACTGTTTTCAATGATATTCTGCATTGTGGCGATTGTGGCTTTTGCAGAGCGCCCTACTGCCATTCTAAAAGCTGAATATGAGATGAAAGAAAGAAGAAAAAGTCTTAATAATATAACCGGTGAGTTGTGGGAGTCTGACAAAATAAACACCTATATTCTTCAGATCGCCCCCCAATTCTCGTATTTTTATGATCCGCAGCAATATTTCATTGATTCTTTACTTAATGATCCGAAAGGTAAAGAATATTACACTCAGACTTCTCATATGGCAATGGCTGAGGCGGAGCGTACTTCCGGCAATTTCTTGAAAATACATGCTGAGATGGGTTTTAAATGGGGAAGGCTTTATAGATGTGAGAAGGATTTCAAAACTGGTATTATATCGGTTCGTGATTTCAATATGGGGGATAGGTACCGTTATAAGGTTGATATGTCTGATCTTCAATGGGAACTCAAGGACTCAGTGAAAAATATCCTTGGATATGATTGCTATTTGGCGACAGCTGATTATCATGGAAGGAAATGGCAAGCTTGGTATGCACCTGACATTCCGGTACAGGACGGACCATGGCAATTATGTGGATTGCCTGGTTTGATAATGGATGCATCTGCAGATGAGGGGGAATATGGGTTTAAAATCAAGGGTATTCAGGAATGTAACGAACGTTTTAAAGATCCATTCCTAAGTGACAGGGATTTCATCACTAAAAGGAAGTCATTTCTGAAAAATAAGAAATATTCACAAGAACATGTGGCAGAACATATTAGCGCATACACAGGCGGATTGGTAAATATTCCAAACACACGCACTTGGACACATCTTATTGATTTCATTGAAACTGATTACCACGAATGAACAGACTTACAACATATCTTATATGCCTGTTTGTTGCGGTAAGTGCCGTGGCACAGGTCAATGTGTCGGGTACGGTCCTTGACAAGGAGAGCAACGAGCCGCTGACCGGGGCTTCCGTCATAGTCAAGGGTGCGGACGGCAAGATAAAGAAATATGCCACATCGAAAGGCGATGGTGGTTTCGCCATGTCGCTGCCGTCAGTCACAGGTTGCCGGTTAGAGGTGTCGATGATGAGTTTCGCCAAGAAAACCATTCCTCTCGACAGTGTTTCTTTTCCACTCACCGTTCATCTTGAACCGGGCACAACTCTGTTGAAAGAGGTAACAGTCAAGGCTGACCGTATCCGGGAACAGGGTGATACTATAACATACGGAGTCAGTGCTTTCGCCCAGGCGCAAGACCGCTCCATAGGCGATGTGCTGAAGCGTATGCCGGGTATAAATGTGGAGCAATCCGGCAAGATACAGTATCAAGGCGAGGACATAAACAAGTTCTATATCGAAGGTTCCGACCTGCTCGGAGGCAAATATGGTATTGCCACCAACGGCATAAGCCACGAGGATGTTGGGGCGGTCGAGGTGATGGAGAACCATCAGCCGATGCAGGTGCTGTCGGGCATATCATTCTCCGACAAGGCGGCTATCAACCTCAAACTGAAAAACAAGGCAAAGGCAACGTGGAGTTTTCACGGCGACGCCGGAGGCGGCTACTCATGGCAACCCGATGGCGCGATATGGGATGGCGAACTGTTTGCAATGGCTGTAATGCCCAATTTCCAGAACATAACTACATTCAAGACAAACAACATCGGAGAAGATCTCTCGGCACAGGCAACAGACTTTTTCGCTTCGCGCCGTGGAACAGACCTGAGCCGTTATGTCGGTGTGTCGCTCCCGGGAGTACCTAACCTCAGCCGCAAACGCACACTGTTCAACCGCTCGGCGCTTGTTTCAACCAACGCGCTTTGGAAACTCGGACGCGGAGAATTCAAGACACAGATTGACTACTATTTAAACCGAGTCACCGCAGAGGCGGCAAATGTAACGACATACTTCCTCAATGATGGCAACCGTGTCGTAACCGAAGATCGCAATGGCGTTGACCGCTCACACTCCCTGTCGGGCAAGTTTATCTATGAGCTGAACCAGAAGACTGCGTTCATCAACAACACGCTGAAAACCAATATAGACTGGGATGATGTATTCCTCGGCGTTACAGGCTCGTTGCCAAACGACCAGACAGCATCGCTTCCCGACTACTATGTAGGCAACGATTTCAAACTTATAAAACGATTCAACGGCAAGCACCTTGTCACGTTTATAAGCAAGAATGAATGGGAGTCGCTGCCGCAGACCCTTTCCGTGTCGATGAATGAAAGGCTTATGCGCCAGCAGGTCAAAGACCATGCTTTTTATACTAACGAGAGTGCCGCATACGCCTTCTCCGTCAAGGGTATCACAATCAGTCTTGAAGGTGGCGTCAAAGGTTATTTCCGCGGCCTCAACACAGAATTGCCCGACATGCCCGAGGAAATACCGGGCGAGACTGTGAATGTGCTGAACACAAACTATCTCACGGTATATGCCACCCCGAAATTTGAGTATTGGGTAAAACGAGTGAATTTCTCGCTCAGTGCTCCTGTCAGTTTCGCCCATTATACCTTCGACAAGGCTCTTGCCAACCGCAGCGAGGTTTATTTCTCGCCGTCATTGAGCATGAACTGGAAACCCAACAACCGCTTCTCTATGAGCGTTAGTGGTGGCACAGGACGTTCGCCGATGGATCTCAACATGATTCAGCCCGGATATGTGATGACAAACTACCGCTCGTTCCGTCGCGGTGTCGATGACTTCTATAATTCATCCTCCCAACGGGTATCAGGCAGACTATCCTACAAACACACCCGTCGCGGGATATTCGCCAATGCTATGGTGATGCAGTCATGGAGCCAACGACCCTACACTTTAGTGCAGCAGCTTTACGGCGACTATGTTGTATATTCCTACACTGATGCCAAAAGCGACGGACAGATGCTGATGGCAAACGGCAACATAGGCAAGACTCTCGACTTCATGCGAGGCAGCGCAAACATCAACGGCTCGTTCAGCCGCAATGAGTCGCACCTGATTTCAGAGAATACCAATGTCAACTCGGTAGGCACTTCGTGGTCTGTAGGCGCAAAAATCAACGGTGCGCCCCTCCGCTGGTTCAGTTTCGACTATCGTTTCGAGTGGGCATCGAGCCGTATGTCCATGAACGACATTAACGCCTCGTGGCTCGGCAATATGGAGAACGAGCTTCTTCTCAATATCATGCCCCACAAGAAATGGGAATGGCACATCAGCGGTGAACATTACCGCAACGAGCTAACCGCCGACCAGTTCAAAAACGTGTTCCTTCTCGACACCAAGGTAATCTACAAACTCAGCAAGCGACTGGAACTCTCCGCCTCGTTGAGCAATATCTTCAATCAGCGCACATATAACTACACGACATACAATCAGCTCACCTCCTTCGAGAGCCAGCGCTGGCTCCGTGGCAGAGAGCTGCTAATCTCAATATCCCTCAGAAAATGAACAGACTATTAACGTTAATAATAGTGTGCTTTGTGACGATAGCTGTAATGGCTCAGAAAGCACAAATAATGGTCGGATATGAATACCATTTTTTCGATCCAAGAGGTATCGAGAAAAGACAGGATTTCATACTTCTTGCCGGACAGGATTGCTCGAAGTTTTACAATAGCCATACTCAATGGCTTGACTCAACACGGTGTACCAACGAGGGGGAACAATGGTATGTTCAGCAAGGGTTGGTAATGATGGGTGAGCTTACGCAAAAATCCAGAGAAGAGCGAGAGGCGATTCTAAACAGTTCACCTGTTGGTCGGCAGGTAGATCTTTATGTTGTCAGGGATAAAGACAAGTTCAAAGTCTGGGATATGGTTTATCATGAATACCGTAAATATACAGAACCAATTGAGGATAGAGAATGGACTATTGTTGATGACACCACAAAGACGATATTAGGTTATGACTGTATTATGGCGACTTCTAACTATCATGGACGTAACTGGACTGCGTGGTTTACTCCGGAAGTGCCAATGAACACAGGACCATGGAAACTGCTTGGATTGCCAGGTCTGATATTAGAGGCAGTTGACAGCTCAGGTCAACATCATTTCACAGCCAATGGTATTCAATCAGTCAATATGCCTATTACCAAAGTTTATGAACCATATTCTTATGAGAAGACAACACGAAGAGAGTTTCTGAAACTTTGTCGATATAGATATGATAATTTTCAGGGCATGAGCGATATGCACTTTGGTGGCAACGGACCGCGTCTTTCTCAAGAAAAAATAGAGTATGAAAGCGGAAAAGATGGTTTTGATTTACTTGAACCAGATTACAAATAACGAAGTTGTTTAAACTAATTTGATTTGTGAAATTTTTTAAGGAAAATAACGATAAA
>CAMWMW010000164.1 GCA_947175455.1 uncultured Porphyromonadaceae bacterium
AAGCCACAAGATTCACTATATAAAAAATTTCGAATTAAATTTAAACAGTTTCTTACACCTAAAGATATGATAACAATGCAGTCACCAATGCTTTGTTATCACGTTTATCCCTAACTGCTATCCTTATAAATTCCTTATCATGTGGGAAGCCGCGCTTACCGCTACAATCCTTAATGAGAATATTATGATCCTTGAGAAGCAGAACAGCGAGTTCATGTGCCGTAAACCGATCTGTCACCTCACACAGGAAATAATTAGCCTGCGATGGCAAAACCCTAAGATAAGGAACAAGTTTAAGGATATTCTCAAAACGATCCCGTTCTTCTTTGAATTTGTCACACGCCAACCTGTAAAAATCTTCATACTTTCCGAATATCTGCATATAATATTCTGCAAACGAATTTATATTCCAAATAGAAACCTCCTTGCGTATATTTGAGATCATTGACCTATCGGAAGATGCAATAACACCCAACCTCAAACCAGGCACTCCATAGCTCTTCGATATGGATTTCACTACATACAGACAAGGATACTTCTCAAGGATATCATTCTTGAGAAGAGACATATTTTTATCCACTGTTGAAAAATCAACAAAAGACTCATCTATCACGAGTTTGATGCCTCGCTCTCCCGACCATCCTGCCAATTTGTTTAATTCTTGCCAGCTAAGTATGTTTCCGGAAGGATTATCCGGGTTGATCACTATCAAATTATCAACCTTATGTTCAGAAAAATAAGAAATTATATCATCTGATGTATATCGGAAATCAGGATAGCTTGTTTCATAAATCACCAGCTTTTCTTTATCTATACGATTAGGATATTCTTCAAACGTCGGATATATCACGCCTATCTTACCTCTTAAATTCTCAACAAGCACCTTAATTAGTTCTGCAGCACCATTCCCAACTGCAATATAATCGCTTTTTACATTGAAATACTTCGAAGCCAGCATAGAATTAACACCCATGCCGGAGGGATACTGACGGAGCAATGTTCCGAAGTTTGATCCGATCTCGTCGACCATCCTTTCCGGAGGAAAATAAGGATTCACGAGATAACAGAAATCGAGCAGGCATTGATATCTCCAATATCCCCCATATGAATGGTTAAGGTTATATAAACGGCATTCCGGATCTGCAAACATAGTCTCGGCAATATGCAAATCCTGAATGTCATCGATCTCGTACCAACCGTTGGCATCTACTGGAACACCTTTTATACGGATATTACCCACCAATACAAGAAGGCTGAGCACCTGCTCATAATATTCATTTTCGCCTATCGACTTTATATATGCCTCAAGAAAGGGAATATATTGGGAATTAATAAACGAACGAGACAGCTTGTATATATTTACTGTCTTATAGTAATTGTCTATATCTGAATAGCAGAAAGCCTTTTTATTTATAAAATTAACAATATTGTTGTCGCCATCTATCTTAACCATTGTTCCATCCATCCATCTCTCATATTTGGAGACTAATGCACAATCTGGATAAGGATATGACAATAATTCATCCAACAGTTCATTCTCAAATATGATATCCGACTCAAGAAGCAACGTATCATCCTCTTGAAATAATGATCTGGTAAGCCATAATGAATAAATATTGTTGGTCTTATCATATTTGCTATTATCAACAAACATAATATTCTCACCGGGATATCGAGACTTCAAATAGTTCTTAAGCTTGTCACCTTCATAGCCTATAACTATAATGATACGCGACAATGACAGACGTAAGAGATGATCCATCATCCTGTCAATGAGTTTCTCATTATTGACAGAAATCATACATTTTGTATTATTCGCTGTCAGATCACCAAGCCTACGCCCCATTCCGGCGGCTAATATTATTGCTTGCATAGCTACATCTTTATAGTACGTTCTTTATATTCCCGGATTTTTTGCCACTTTGATAAGCTGTTCCAGCGAACTTGACTTCTTCGGACGCTGGTCAACGCAATGGTCGAAGAAGGTGAGACGGTGCAGGTCACTGCCGCAGATATCTGTCATCCCCTCCTTCAGCAGCCATTCGCATTTCTTGCGTGCCGACTCTCCATAACCCCCTACAAGAGAGATGAAATTGGTCTGAAACAACACGCCGCGCTCTTTCCATTTGCGGTAATCGCTCTCATCCATGTAGCGGTAACGCTCCGGATGGGCAAGCACGGGAACATAACCGAGTGCGAGCACACCCTCTATCATGTCGTCCATGCCGAGCGGGGGGTTCATATAGCTTGTCTCCACAAGGAGGTGATTGCCGGAATCTCCTATCGGAAGGAATTCATTCCGCTCCAGACGCTCTTCAAACAACGAATCGAGCATGTTTTCGGAAGCGAGACGAAGTTCAATATTTCCGGAATAGGCATTACGGAGAATATCGAAGGTTTCGCGCAATCCTTCGGGTGTATTTGGGAAATCCTCCATCACATGCGGAGTCAGCCACACTTTTCCGACACCGATCTCTTCGTATCTTTTCAGCACCTCGAGCGACTCCTCAAGCGTATTTATGCCGTCGTCTACTCCGGGGAGTATATGGGAATGCCAGTCGGTGAAACCGCCGAACAATCCTGAATCTATCAATTTTTCCGTTGATTTGAACAGCCACATAATCTCAAAACTGCTTAACCGTAATAGCCATACGCTCCATATGATTTACGCGATGCCGCCTCCGTACCGTTGAGCACTATGCTCATCTGCTTGAAGCGTTTGTTCCTGTAGATTGCGTCTATTTCTTCAAGTGCCTTGCGGTCAAGGAGCCCGGCACGCACAACGAATATGGTGCGGTCCACATATTTCTCCACAATCTGCGTGTCTACCACAACATCTGTCGGCGGACAATCCACAAATATATAGTCATACTCCTTTCTTGCCTCGTCAAGGAACTGCCCTATCCTGCCGTTGTCAAGAAGCTCCGACGGATTGGGAGGGCGATGACCGATAGGCATGACCGACATCCCTTTGTGACCGGCAACCGGCACGACGAGACTCTGCCAGTTGTCGGTGTTGCCCGTCAGGTAGTTTGAAAGACCTTTCGAGGGCATGTCGACAAACTGCGATGCCGACCCGTGACGGAGATCGCCGTCAACAACGAGGACCTTCTTCCCTTTCAGTGCAAACGAGGCTGAAAGGTTGAAAGAGATAAACGATTTGCCGCTGCCGGGGTTGAATGAGGTGATCATTATGACATTGCCACCTTCTTTGCCACGGATCATGAAGTCTATGTTGCCTCTCACAATCCTGAACGATTCGCTGACAGCGTCACGGCTTCCCTCTTTGACCGCCACGACCACACGCTCAAGCTCCTTGCTGTTCTTCTTGGCGGGCAAGAGACGAGCCATCCGGTCTTTGAACGATTTCTTGCCCACAAAAGGTATCTCGCCGGCGAACGGCGCAGACATACGGTCAAGGTCTTTGCGGCTGCGGACTTTGGTATCGGTCGCCGATATTATATAGATCGCCACTCCGGGCACACAGAGTCCGAGAAGCATACAGACCGCAAGTATGAACTTGACTTTGGGCGCCACAGGCTGAAGCGAACCGGTGGGAGGGGTGATTATGCGCGTGTTGTCGGCGGTAAACTTTTGGGTAAGTTCATTCTCTTCTCGCTTCTGAAGGAGATAGAGATAGAGCGATTCCTTGACTTTCTGCTGACGTTCTATGCTGAGCAGATATTTCGCCTGAGTCGGACCGGATGCGAGCTGACCTTCGGTGGTGCCCTTTGCCTGCTGCATGTTTCCGAGAGTCTTCCTCAAAGCCGCGATCTCGGCATCTATCGCCTTGACAATCGATTCGCGTAAACCGCGTAACTGTCCGTCATAGTCCACGACAAGCGGATTCGAATCCGATGAACTCGCTGCAAGTGTGTTGCGGGAGAGAAGAAGATTGTTATAACTGCTTATCTGGGTCTCGAGTGTCGGAGATCCGATTCCTGTATTCACCGGAATCACACTCTTCGCATTCGCAGGATTGTCGAGATAGTCACGCAGATATATCGACATCGACATCTGGTTGTTGACCTCAAGCATCTTTGCCGAGACCTCTGCCGATTGCTGAAGCTGCATCTTTGCCGCCTCCTTGAGATCGGGAACAAGATGTTCCGATTTGAACCTGGATATGTCACTGTCTACAGAACCGAGTTCCGACTCTATCAGCCGCAGACGGTCGTCTATGAAGCTTGAAGTGGCGACAGCCACACGGTTTTTGTCATAAACCCAGTTGTCATTGTATACCGCCACAATCTCGTTCAGCACATCTACGGCACGCTGTGTCGACACATCTTTCATGCTGAGGTCTATCACGTCCGCATCCTTGTCGGCAAGGTCAGCCTTGACGAGTCCGCTGTAGGTCTCCACGGTGCTCTGCATCCCGTCGCGCTCCACGATAATCTCGGTGACAGGCTTGTTTTTCTTCCCCTTTGGCGCAGTGTAATTTCCGTTGGCGGTTATGGATACTTTCCCCACGGGTGTCTCTATCGGTCCGGCACCGATCTTCACCTTTACCTCTTTCTCGATCTCTTCATCACCGTCGGGTGTCTCGAGATGGAACTTACGCAACACTACATTTCCGTCCTTCCCGAGTTCAATCCTGAATCCGGCACACTGCTGCTCCTCAAGGTCATGGAATCTGACATTGACCGGCAGATTGCTGCCGTAAAGTGTCTTTTCATGGAATCTGCCCGGAGTGCTGTAGTTTACGTCAAGTCCGAGATTCTTTACCACCTCATACATCACGGCGGGCGATGAAAGCGATATCAGCTCGTTGTTCACATTGGTATTCGAGGAAACCAGTCCCAGCGACGAGAAGGCGTTGCTGATATCAGCCACACCTCCGCCCCCGTCCTGATCCTTGATCAGAAGCTCCATACTGCGGGAATATACAGGCTGCTGGCGAAGCACATAAAGCACGCCCAGACAACAGAAAAGCACTATTGAAACCGCAAACCAACGCCATTTCGAAAGACAACGCCCCAGAAAGTCTTTAAGAGAAAACTCCTCTGCCGCTTCCGACTCTTGCGTAACGTTTATATTATCAGACATCTCGATTCTTGTTTGTTGCTTACTTATTGATAAAAACCGACAGAGTGGTCACGACCTAGGTCAGTAATGATGCCAACGCCACCCAGCAACCTACACTGAGTGCGTTGTTGCCGTTGACTG
>CAMWMW010000165.1 GCA_947175455.1 uncultured Porphyromonadaceae bacterium
ATCATGGACTATTCCGTATACGATGCCTTACGTGCCGGATTCGGCAAAATCGTTTTTGTAATCCGCAAGGATTTCGAACAGGAGTTCCGCGAGAAAATCATTTCAAAATATGAAGGCCACGTGCCTGTCGAGGTTGTGTTCCAGTCAACCGACAAGCTTCCGGAAGGCTTCACCCTTAACCCCGAAAGAACAAAACCCTGGGGTACAAACCACGCAGTGCTGATGGGCAAGGACGCGATCAACGAACCCTTCGGTGTTATCAACGCCGATGACTATTACGGTGCGGAAAGCTTCCAGCTTCTCGGTGACTTCCTCCGCTCCGTAGAGGATAAAAAGAACTGTTACTGCATGATCGGTTTCAACATCGAGAACACACTCAGCGAGAACGGAGGTGTAAGCCGCGGTCTTTGCGAGGTTGATGCCGAGGGCAATCTCACCGGAGTTACAGAATGCCACGGCATCGAGCGCAAGAACGGCAAGCTCATCCAGGTAGTCGAAGGCGAAGAGGTTCCCTTCCCCGAAGATGCGAATGTATCAATGAATATGTGGGGCTTCACTCCCGACTATTTCGGATATTCCGAGAAGGCTTTCGTGAAATTCCTCGAAGCCAACCAGAACGAGCTTAAGGCAGAGTTCTACATTCCGACAGTTGTCAACGACCTTATCAACAACGGCACCATTGACCTCAAGGTAATCGGCACTCCGTCGAAATGGTTCGGTGTGACATACGCCGCCGACCGTCCCGCCACTGTAGCCCAGTTCGCAAAGCTCGTCGACGAGGGCGTCTACCCCACTCCCTTGTTTAAATAATCGGAAGTTTGTTTAAACAATCGGAAGTTAAACAATCGTACGGAAGTTAAACAATCGCAACCGGTCATTTAAACAAAGGAGCCCATACAGCCCCATATATCCCCATATCCCCCCAAAAAATGAAAGAAAAAATACTGGTAACGGGTGGCACCGGATACATCGGCAGCCACACTGTGGTGGAACTGCAGAACGCAGGATACGAGGTAGTCATTATCGACAACCTCTCCAACTCAAACGCGCAGGTGCTCGACGGTATAGAATCGATAACCGGCATTCGCCCCGTTTTCGTCGAGGCAGACTGCACTGATGTCAACGCTCTACGCAAACTCTTCGAGGAGAACCCCGGCATAAAGGGAATCATCAACTTCGCCGCATCGAAAGCAGTTGGCGAATCGGTGCAGAAACCTTTGCTTTATTACAGAAACAACCTGAACACACTGATCAATCTTCTCGACCTCATGCCTGAGTTCGGAGTGAAAGGAATAGTGTTCTCCTCCTCATGCACCGTATATGGCGAACCTGACGTGAATCCCATCGACGAGACCGCTCCCATCAAACCGGCAACGTCTCCCTACGGCAACACAAAACAGATTTCCGAAGAGATTATCGAGGACTACATCAGATCAGGTGCTCCGATCAAGAGCATTCTGCTGCGTTATTTCAATCCGATAGGCGCACACCCGTCTGCAAAGATCGGTGAACTGCCGTTAGGTGTTCCCCAGAATCTTGTGCCGTATCTGACCCAGGCTGCCGCCGGCATACGCAGTGAGCTGACCGTGTTCGGAAACGACTACAACACTCCCGACGGTTCCTGCATCCGCGACTATATCGATGTGGTAGACCTCGCAAAGGCACACGTAATCGCCATGAAACGCATGCTTGACCGCGATGACAAGGATGCTGTGGAAATCTTCAACCTCGGCACAGGCAGAGGACTCTCGGTGCTTGAGCTGATCGCATCGTTCGAACGCGCCACCGGAGTCAAGGTTCCACACAAGATCGGCGAACGCCGTGCCGGAGACATCGAGAAAATATGGGCTGACCCCAAAAAAGCGAACGAAGATCTCGGATGGACAGCAGTGGTTCCCATCGACGAGACAATGAAAAACGCATGGGCATGGCAATGTAAGGTTTCCGGCAAATAACACCGGCAGCCGGAATGACAAAAAACGGGAATACTCCTCGCGGGCATTTCCGTTTTTTTATTTTTACAAGTCCGTTGCCGCGAAGAATAATGCGCGATAGAGAGGCACCTGTTTTAAGAGCGCGCTCCTCCTCAATTGACAGGGTTGTCTGCAAGTTTCCGCTAACAGTCTTAGAGTGTGTTTACTTTTAAACCAAATTAAACATACTCTTAGAAACTGTTTAGAACACGCCCTTAAAATAAACAGCTCGCAAATCAATTTTCATAAAACATATTTTTTTGTTAAATTTGCGCAAATTTGGTAAATTTTTCACAACTTCATTTCAAACATATCAACAACAATATATAGATTTTTTTGACATCATGAATTCCAGATTCCTGAAATCAAGCGTGCTCGCAGGGTGCGCAGCAGTTTTATCAGGGTGTGTTGACAACGATTACGATCTTTCGAATATCGACACGACTTCCCGGATAACAATAGACAACCTCAGATTGCCCGTAAATATTGACGCAATCACTCTGAGCGATATTTTCGACATCGACGAAGACAGCAAAATTCAGGTGGTTGACGTAAACGGCACCGAGTTCTATGCCGTAACACAAAAAGGCGACATAAACTCACAGTCAATCGATATTCCCGCTTTCACCGGATATCCCTCGCCTATAGCAGAGACAAACGCCACTTTCGAACTCAATATTCCGGAAACGAACAAAAGAGCCTCGCTCCCTTCCCTTGAATTTACATATAATCTTCAGGATTTTGACCCACAGCCGATAAACGTGACAGCCTCGGGCATAGACGAGTCGGTGCGCGAGATACATATGCTGGAGTCAAAACCGATGACTTTCAACGTCACTCTCCGCGAGACCGATCTCCCGGACTACATTGATCTGAGATTCGACCGCCTTGAGCTTGAAATACTCAAAGGACTGCAGCTTGAGTCTCTGGCACCTGAATATTCATATGATCCCGTTTCGGGGATACTGACGATAACAGACCTTGACTGTCCCGACAAAAAGATAACACTGAGCCTTACCGCGACCGGCATTGACTTCACAAAGACCGATCCGAGAGTGACCGATGGCTCAATCTCATGCACCGGAGAGGTAAGACTGATTTCCGGAGTGCTCAGAACCACAGTAAATCTTGATGAAGCGGGAAACAGTTTCTCTCCGTCGCAACACGTCAACTTCAACGTGAAAACCACAATCGCCCCCTTCGAGGCGACCCACTTCACCGGAAAGATAGAATACCGTCTTACCGGCAACGGACTCGACATAGCCCCTGTCACACTCAACGACATACCGGATTTCCTCAATCAGGAGGGCACAGACCTGAAGCTTGCCAATCCGCAGATATACCTCAACCTCAACAACCCTGTAGCAAACTACAATCTTTATTATCAGACAGGTCTTGAACTTGTTTCCGTGCGCGGTGATGAAAAGACTCCGTATTCTCCCGATGGGGGAAAGCTTATCGCAACCGAGGCTCTAAATCCCGGACCGTATAATTTCGTGCTTTCGCCCGCCAATCCGGCAAACCCTCTTGACCAATATGCATCACGCCTGCAGCACATTCCATTCTCCGGACTTTCGGATGTTCTGAGCGGCGAAGGTCTTCCGGAACAGATAGAAATAAACCTTCTGAATCCGGAACTGCCACTGCAGACTGTAAACAGATTCGAGCTCGGCAAACCGATAGACGGAATATCCGGCAGCTACGACTTCATCGCACCCGTCGCACTCAAATCAGGCTCGACAATAATATACGGAGATACCAAAGACGGATGGAACGATGAAGACATAGACAAAATAATTATTTCGACACTTGAGATTGAGGCAGACGTCACAAGCACAATTCCGCTTGACGCCACTCTCACCGCATACCCGCTGATGACCGGAGGGTCAAAAATACCGGGGGTCAAAGCTTCAGGATACATTCCCGCCAACGCAAAGGGTGAGCACATCATAATACGTATGGAGGGAACGATTGAACATCTTGACGGCATAACCTTCGAGGCTGTTCTTAATCCGGATACCGATGATGCACTGGCTCCGTCGCAGACAATACGCCTTGAGAACCTGCGTGCCCGGATATCGGGATCATACACAACAGAATTCTAATCCTTAGGCAAGTATTGAAAATTAGTTCATAATAAGCTAATTTCCGACACTTACTTAGAAACTGACAAAACTTAACGACATGAAATCCTTTAAGAAATCACTTATACTTGCATCCATGGTCGCGGCATACATCTCTGCCGGGGCACAGAACACATATTCAGGCTATTTCCTCGACAACTATACGTATCGCTACGAAATGAATCCGGCGTTCGGCAACAGCAAAGGATTTGTCTCCATGCCCGTCATCGGAAATTTCAACACGGCAATACGCGGAACCCTGCATCTCTCCGACATCTTCTACAAATCTCCAGACGGAGGAAAGACAATGCTCTTCACCAATCCCGAAATCTCCGTATCCGAAGCAATGGGCAAGTTCGGCAACCGTAACAAAATCGGGACCAACAATAAAATAAACCTCCTTTCTGTCGGGTTCAAGGGATTCGGAGGATTCAACACACTCACCGTCTCGGCATCGGCAAACCTCGAGGCGTCTCTTCCGAAAGCCTTTTTCTCACTCGCAAAAGAAGGGATATCTAACAAGACATATGACATACACAACATGTTCGCATACGCCAACGCCTACGCATCGGTGGCACTCAACCATTCACGCGACATAAAGCAAGTTCCGGGCCTGCGGGTAGGAGCTTCGCTTAAATTCCTCGTCGGAGTGGGCAACGTTGACATAAGATTCAACGAAGCGGACCTCACTTTAGGTGAGAACGGCTGGACGGCACGGACCAATGCCGACATATATGCTTCTGTGACAGGACTCCGTTTCGAAAAAGACACATATACACCTTCCGGAACCAACGGCGGCGCGCCGCGCGAATATGTGTCGGGAGCCAACCTTGACGATGGCTTCGGCATCAACGGATACGGACTCGGTTTCGACCTCGGGGCCGAATACAAATGGAACGGCATCAGATTCTCGGCAGCAGTGCTCGACCTATGTCTCTAATACACATCTACGAGACCACGAGACAGGCAGAAATCTCGTATGCCGGCTTCTGCTTGAAAAAAAAAGAGGGGGGTGGTGGGGGTGGGGGGGTGGGGGGG
>CAMWMW010000166.1 GCA_947175455.1 uncultured Porphyromonadaceae bacterium
TTTATCGCCTATATAAAAAATAAACCAAAACGTAACATAAGAAAAAATTTATTATAATTTTTTTTAAAAAAAACCAGCCAAATAATAGCGGGGCCGCGTTTTTTTTTGCAATTTTTCCAAATAAGAACGCGACACCTCTAAATATCTAAGTTGCCTTTATTAAAGAATTTCAAGTCACTAAAATGGTAGTTCAGACATTTCAACTATTCTAATTAAATTATTATTATTCAGCTATATAGCACCTTTATGACAAATAAGTTGCAGAATAAGCTTACAGTCTCTGCAACAATTTGATTATCAAATAAGTATAGCCATAATAAAAATTGCAAACATTTAACCATTTTTTTTTATGGAATTTTTGTTATTATTTTGTAGTCCAATCTGAGAAAACAATGGAGATGGACTTTCAAAATAAATGGAATAAATGCCTTGAACTGATAAAAGACAATATCGGTTCCGATCGCTTCAACACGTGGTTCGCATGTGCGAAGCCTATCGCATTTGCAGAAAACCGTCTCACATTGCGGTTGCCTTCATATTTCTACTACGAGAAATATGAAGATGACTTTTATGAAATACTGTCCAAAGCGTTGAAACGCGTTTTCGGTCAGCAGATCAGACTCGAATATGAGGTAGATGTCGTCTCAAACGACAATAGCGCCAAAGTCAAGCTTGAGAGTCCTCAGCAGTCTCACGTTCTAAAAAATAAGCTTGTAAATTCCTACCATAACACTCCAATAGAAAAACGCGAGCCGAATTTTGACCATCAGCTCAACTTTTCTTTGAACTTCGAGAATTATTGTGTAGGCGAAAGCAACAGGTTGCCGGTCACAATTGCCGAGTATATCGCTGATAATCCCGGGAAACCTGAGTTTAATCCGTTCTTCCTTTATGGAAATGTCGGAGTAGGGAAGACACACCTTATCCAGGCAATCGGAATCCGAATAAAAGAACGGAATCCGAATGCAAAGGTCTTGTTTGTGCCTATGAAGCACTTCCAGACTCTCTATGCGCAAGCTACAATAAACAAGGATGTGCCCGGATTCATAAACTGGTTTCAGATTATGTATGTCATCCTTTTTGATGACCTTCAGGAATTATCCAACAAGACAGGTACGGCAGAAGCTCTTTTCCCTATATTCAATCACCTCCAGCGCAATCGCAAGAATATTATTTTCACATGCGACCGTCCGCCAATGGAGCTTGATGGAATCGCCGACAGACTTATCGACCGCTTCAAATGGGGAGTGGTGGAACCATTGCCGAATCCGGACTATCAGCTTCGCAAAAAGATACTTGATTTCAAATCCAAAAAGAACGGTCTTGGTTTGCCGGAAGATGTAATAGATGCAATTGCTACTGAAATAGATGGATCTGTCCGCGAACTTGAGACTATCGTCAACGGTCTCCTCACTCGGTCCATTGTCAAAAACGCTCCGCTATCAGTTGAACTTGCAAGAGAGGTGATGAGTCATGTTGTCAAGAGAACGGAACGCAAGCCTATAAACTTCGACATGATTGTGGAGACAACCGCTGAGTATTTTAATCTCAATCCGGATGCCATATTCTCACAAAGCCGTCTGAGAGACATCGCAGATGCCAGACAGATGATCATGTTTCTCTCTCACAAGCACACACAGCTGTCATCTCCTGCAATCGGTGCCAAACTTAACAGGAAACATGCCACAGTGCTTCATGGCATATCCTCTATAAAAGACCGGTTGCAATTCTCAAAGGAATTGCATGATGCTCTTGAGGCAATAGAAAGCGAGTTGTTGAAATAATCAGCACAAGTCCATTTTAATTGCATCCATGATCAGGTCTATTGTAAGTTTGTCAATACCCGCTTTTTCAAGAGCTGGGGCATCGGCTTCGAATGCAGACTGAAAATCCTCAAAACCGTTACAGGCTGATTTCTTGTATAATACAGTTGCTTCCTTTATATTGCCGGAAGCCAGCTTGACATGAGCAGCATTCATGAAATCTATTGCAGTCGGGGCTGATTCAAGCAATTTCTCATAATAAGAACAACTTTTTTCATAATTGCCGTTAATAAATTCAGTCCATCCAATCGCACGCCATATAGCTGCATTATCCGGCTTAAGATAATTTGCATGATAAAATGATCTCAAGGCACTGTTGATATCTCCTGCTTCAAGATTCGCGTATCCGGCGTTCATTATCAGCGACACGTTGTCAGGATCTGCAAGCAAAGCTCTCGAATAGTATTCAGCCGCTGCTGCATAATTGCCGTTTTTCTTATTGATAAATGCGAGTTTCTTAAGCAACCATGTTCCAGAATCACCGAGCAATTCGGATTTACGATATGCGGCAGCAGCCTTGTCATATTGCTTCAGAGCCTGATACGCATACCCTATTTTCTCCCAATAGGAATAATCATCTTCCAAGGTATTTTCTATCGCCTTGAACAATTCAAGAGACTCTTCGTAGTATCCACGTTTGAAATAGAATTCACCTATCAGTTTTATGATTTCTTCATCTGCCATCATATCTCCGACAACAGGAAGGTCAAGGAAATTGAATGGTTCTGAGAATGGATCATCAAACTCGCTTTTTTTTCTGAAAAGCCGGAAGAATCTATACAACTCCCGGATAAAGGCAACAGCAGCCTTGTTAAATTCAGGTTGAGATTGCTTTTCAAGCAATTCGGCAGACTGTTCCATCATCTGAGACAATTGCTGCTCGAGCTGTCCTGTCATAATACTCCTTTGATGTTCCGGCATGGTGGAAAATGCAAAAACAAGAGAATACTTGTCGGAATCACATATATTGGCACCCAATGTAAGCATGGAATCAAGAGATTTGCGACTGAAGGAATCCAGATTTACATCAGGATTATTGATGTCAAAAGGAAGAAACCATGAGTTTACATTGTTGAAAAACGGAAAACCTTTAAGATTGGAAAATGTCACCATCATAAGATCAGCTCCTTCAGACTGCATCTCAGTGAGTTCTCTCATTTTATCGGCAATGCCGTTTTTCTCAAGTATCTCCTCCCATTCCGGATTATTGTCAAGCATTCCGGACTCGAAATCCATTGCGGATTCCTTCATTTTTTTCAACACATCCGGCTTTAGTTTCATCAATTCGGGAATAACTTCATCTCTCATTTTTGCCGTCACTCTGTCTGTGTCACGCGTTCTTATAATCTCCTTGACAACACTTCTAAGGCGGCTGTACGTAACCAATGAATCCTGCCATAACCGCAGTCGGGCTATAATTCTGTTGTCACATACTATTCTTTTCCGGTGTTTGCGCAGGGCAAACACTATTCCGACAAGCGAATACGCTGATATTTCTTCTGATGCTGCATTCTCATAAATATCTATAAGCGATACGAACTTATCACGGTCAAAATATTCCAGCAAAGACAATGTAATGGCTGATATCAGATAGCATGCCATCTCAGTCGTACTGGTTTGATTGATTTTTTCTGCCATAACACCGCACATATCCTTGTCATTGCGGATTGTCCAGACTGTATCAAACAACTGACGCATGAGATTATTCTTATCAACAAAGATCGAACGGACATCCGCCTCTACCGCCTCGGCAAGACTTAGTTTTGCCTCAACTTCTTTCAGACGATTCCATAACACTTCAAAACGCAGATTTCTATGTCTGCATATCCTTGCTGTGGAAAAATATACATCCGGGCTGTCAATGACAAGTTTATCAAGAAGAATATCATTCGCAATTTCCCTTAATGACGCTAAAGTTCCGTCATATACATCACGGCGGGTTTTGTCTTCTACACCTTCAATAAGGTAGTGCACCATATAACCGTAGGTCTGGCGAAGCCTTTTCAGGTTGTCTGCAGCCCTGTAGTTCTGCTCTTCCTGCGCTATATTCTCCAGAATAACGAAAGCATCGGCGACATGATTCCCATCAAGCAGTCTGCCTACTTCAATTATCTTGTCTTTTATAGATTCCAAAGTCATAATAAACGGATTTTCATCTTACATAATGAGGATATGAAGACATCACTCTCTTATAATCAACAAATATCACGCCAAAAATTATTTTTGATACTTAGGCAGAATGTATTAATTTTGTGTTATGATAAGTAGGCAGTGTCCCTGTTCGCCGGAAGGTCAAATACGGACAAAGCGTGCTGTCATAAATTGTCTTCGATTAGCTGAAGATATTTAAGTTGAAAACATTACATGAATAATTTTCAATCCGGGTCAGACCGGACACAGTTTAACAAAATATTAATACATATGGTTATTCACCGTTGGCAATCTGTATTGCTGTTTATTACGGTTGTGGCTATGGCTGCTTTTTCCTTTCTGTCGCTCGGTCAGCTTCAGCTCCCTGATTTCACACTTAATTTCACAACCCTCGGGTTTTATATCGAAGGTATCTCGACCAACGGCAGCGCATCCGGGTTTTATATGCACACATTCCCGTTTTTCATAGTATCGATCATGAGTGCGATCATACCTTTGATAAATATATTTCTTTTTCGCAATTTGCGTCTTCAGAAGAGCTTGTGTCTTATTGGAATATTGTTCATATTGGCAGCCGCCTCAATAGGATGCGGATATGGCTACTGCACCTTTGCAGACACACATGTGTCATGGTCATCGTTAATAATCGCGCCACTTCTTGCACTTATAGCGACTCTTATGGCTTATACGCGAATCAATTCTGACCAAAAAATGCTTAAGGCTGTTGACAGAATAAGATAATAATATCAGTTGCTATTTTTCAATGATACAGTGCAACGGCGCATCGATACGCAATGAATGGCAATCGACTCCCAGCCTCACGCTTTCCTCAAGATATTGTTTTTCCTTTTTTCTCCTCACAGAAGGATGAATGATTACTTTCCGGGGATTGAAAACACCATTGACATATTCGACATTTCCCTTGTATCCTCCGGCGATAATGAGATAATCACATTCACCGGGGGATACATAATTTTCAGGCAAGACACAATCTACAGCAATAATACTGATGTTTTCCATCTTGACTGAAGACAGCTTCCCTTTATCCATCCTGATTGTTTTTTCCGTCAAACCGTTCTTTATATTTATGGCAACATCACGATATGTGTCTGTTATGATAAAACTTCCATCGGGCACGGTTCCGGATTGAAACGGG
>CAMWMW010000167.1 GCA_947175455.1 uncultured Porphyromonadaceae bacterium
TTACTACTTCCCCTCCGATGCGCTTCCGGTAATTGAAGAAAACGGACTTGTAAATCTGCAGCCACTTGTCGACTCCAAAGCAAAATTCCGCAAAACCATGGAACGTAAATTTGATCCGGCAAAAGGGTATCTTCTTCCTCTCCCCCTTTCCGATGTTACATTGATTCCCGGAATGATTCAGAACCCCGGATATTGACATCTCGCAGTGTCTGCGGTTTCCAGAAACCGCAGACACTGCCTACACCATTAAAAATAACACATGTAAAAATCTTAAGGTAAAAGATTTATAGGCTAACTTACTTTATCAAATGAAACCAATGACAAACAATCTATGCGCAGCCACTGCGCTCGGCTTGACTTTAGCCTTTGTTTCCTGCTCGGATTCTTCCGATGGAGGAAACGCAATTATTATCCCTGGTGCACCGGCAGTCGAAGTGAAAATCGGCTCACA
The DNA here is from genome assembly GCA_947175455.1 of uncultured Porphyromonadaceae bacterium. Classification (GTDB taxonomy): domain Bacteria; phylum Bacteroidota; class Bacteroidia; order Bacteroidales; family Muribaculaceae; genus Lepagella. The sequence goes on from CAMWMW010000167.1 coordinate 452, forward strand.
GATGCCGCTATGGCAAAACGGCACTTTTGAGATTCATTCCATAAGCACAGGCAGAGGTGAATCAAATTTCTACATCTTTCCTGACGGAACATCCATGCTTATTGATGCCGCCGGTTCTTTGGTCACAGAAGAGATTTGCACGAAAAAAGGAGTGGGAACGGTAACTCCTGCAAGACCGGGATGGCATATCTCAAGTGCCGATATAATTGCCAATTATATCAAACATTTTAACCCAAGAGGCGAAAATGTAGATTATTATCTCAATTCCCACACTCACGAAGACCACATGGGTTCATGGCCTGAAAAATATGAGGAATACGCAGACTTCCCCAAACATACCGAAGGAAATTTCTATATGAACGGTATTGCAAAACTCGGAACTCTGCTTAATTTCACAAAAATCATAGACCGAGGCTATACTCTTCCAATAAACATGGGAACCGATGATAGAATAAAAGACTATCAGAGATTCCTGAAATGGAGCATGGATACAAAAGGTCTGATATATGAAGTTGCAAAACCCGGTCACGATGACCAGATTGCAATGCGCTATAATCCATCTGCCTATCCTGACTTTAAAATTCGCATACTTTGTGCATCCGGATATGCATGGACGGGCAACGGTTATGATACAAAAAGAACCATACCGACATCTAAAACTGAGATTAGCAAAGCCAGTCCCGATGAGAATATTTTCAGTGTAGCCTTGATGATGGATTTCGGCAAATTCAACCTTTTCACTGCAGGAGACCTTCAATGGGAGGCTACTTCTTCCGCTCCATGGCTAAATGCAGATGAAGGTATAATACCTGTAGTAAACAAGGTGGAAGTAATGAAAGCGAGCCACCACGGTTCAACCAACGCCAACAGCGAGGAACTTGTGAATAAACTTTGCCCGCAGACGGTATGGATCAATCCATGGAGGAGCGAGCAGCCAGGCATTCCCTGTATGCGAAGATTTGTAGCCGCTAATCCCGACGTTTCTTTCTTTACAACAGGTATTGTTGAAAGCAGCAAGGCTCCGCTTGCTGAAGTAGAGAATAATTTTAAATCCTGGAGCGGACACATAGTGATGAGAGTCCTCCCCGACGGTAAATACTATGTATATGTTCTTGACGATATTGACGAGAGCTATACAGTCAAATCAATCCACGGACCATATATCAGCGAATAATCACGATAGATAATTGTTAACCTCGGATAGGCACACGACTTGCGCGTCTATCCGGTAAAACCAATAAACATTATGAATAAAAAAATTACATTCTTAGGATTTATGGCATTCGCAGCAATGCCGATGTTGGCTCTGACCCCTAACGGAGAAGGCGTGTATGAAATCTCCAATGCTGCTGAACTTGAAGAATTCGCTGCTATAGTAAATGGCGGAGAAAATACGGCAAACGCTGTTCTGACAGCAGACATAGACATGGACAACGTGACCCACACACCTATCGGAAATTCAAAAGCTGTTGCTTACAAGGGCACTTTTGACGGACGTTTCCATACAATTTCATCTCTGAATATGGAAGTTGATGGGGGCACAAATCTGGCTCTGTTCGGTTATGCCGGTGTCGGCGCGAAAATCTGCAATACAATAATCGATGACCTCTCGACATTCTTCGGTGAAGACAAATGTGCCGCATTTGTAGGACAATGCACCGATGCTGAAGAGGGTGTCGCAGAATTCACCTGTCTTGGAACTTCAGCAGCGGTTCACGCTTACAGTGCGGATACCGGAAAAGGCAGGGCTGCAGCACTTGTAGGTCCGTCAGACGGAAATGTCGCCTATAAATTCACGAATTGCTACAACACCGGTCTTGTAAGAGGCGTTACAGTAGGAGGTATGTCTTGCCATGCTCCCAAAGCCGTTTGCACAGGATGCTATACGGTGACAAATGTCAAGAATCAGGCTAACGAAGAGGCTTCTGCCAAAAATCCCAAACAGGTAGGAACTGTGCTTATTGCAGGAGTGTCAGAACCTATGGATGGCTGGGGATATAATTTCATCTTTGGAGGGAATGCATCAAATCCCACTGTTTTCTACCCCAACATTGTTGACAGCAATGTTAAATGGACAGATTATAGCAAACCGGCTTCAGAGAGCAACTATGGCGTATACAAAGTCTACGAGGAGCTTTGGGCACAGACAGGAGCGATGTGCTGGTTCCTCAACAATTGTTCCGATGAAGAACCTGTATGGGGTCAGAACCTTGAAGAGATGGAACTTTATCCGACATTCGTTCCCGGAGCTCCCGTAGTAAGCAAGAAAGCCGATGTATTCGAATTTGAAAACACGGGCAAGACAACTACTTCCGCAGTAAATGAAATAGCATCTGACAATCAATCCGCTCCTAAAGGAATATACACTATACAGGGCGTGAAGGTTGAGAATACCAAAACTCCCGGATTGTATATAATTGATGGCAAGAAAGTTATTGTAAAATAATCTTATCAAGGGGTGTGGCTGTAGTCTATCAGGAATACTGCCACGCCCTTCCTCATTTCTCTTAACCTTATATTATCTACATAAAACAATATCCTCTGTAGACTCGCTTATGACAAAAAAAATACATATTGATTTCCTGTGCCTTGTTTCGATTCTGACATATGGTTTCTCTACATATGGAGCTGACAGAATTACAGTCGGAGGTATTGAACTCAACACTGACACAATCAGGCATTCTACAATCGGTCCGGCAACAACCCTCACGCAATTGCATTTAAGCGGAGAACAGCCAATGAATGTACATTACATCACTATCGACCTTACCGACAGAAGAATAACACTGAAAGCGGCAAATGCCGATACGGCAAACGGATTGAAGAAGACATCTGAAATGGCAAAATCGGCAAGTTCGGACAATACGCTCTTTTTCGCCGGAATAAACGGGGATTTCTTTGACGTGCAATCCACTTATCCCGATGGTTCTCTCAGACCAAGAATGACGGCAAATACTTCTATAACAGACGGTTGTATCATAAAAACAAGTCCCGGAGGATTCCAATTCATACTTAATGAAAATGGATCTCCGTATATAGATAATCTGAGATTGGAAAGAGGAACAGTCTCTCATGGCAATTCATCGGTAAGGCTCGGAGGCGTCAATGTCGAGAACATTAATTATTCCGGCGATGCCGCTCCGGACAATGCTGTAACCATATACACCTCTCGCGGGTGGAAATCGACATACCAGACACAATTTGCCGGCACATGTGCGGAAGTTTCCGCAAAGATTGCGGATGGCGACAAATTCGAAGCCGGTGCGACATGTCGTCTTGAAGTAACCTCCTCCGCAACCTCCACCGGCAATCTTGCTTTGCCGAAAGACGGTTTTGTTTTACTCGGACGAGGAGAGGGAAAAGACTTCGTGGAATCACTTGTTCCCGGAGACATTGTGACTGTCTGCAATCATATCTCACTCTCAGACGGAACATCTGTCACACCTCTGATTGCGGTCGGCGGGAACCCACGCTGTGTAATCGGAGGAATCGCGCAGGAAAGCGATGGAACACGCCCGGATGCCGTAGAATTGCATCCCCGCACCGGGATAGGCATTGACAAAAATGGTTCGAAAGTGATAATGATGGTCATAGACGGACGTGGCGAATCAAAAGGAGCCACAACCCGTCAACTCGGAGACCTTCTTGTGTATGCAGGAGCTCATGAGGGTCTGAATTTTGACGGCGGAGGTTCCTCCACATGTTATACGGAACCTTTCGGCGTAGTGAATGCATGTAGTGATGCAGGCGGTGAAAGAACCGTCTGCAACGCGTTGTTTGCCGTAGCAAACGGAGACATACACAGTCGCGAAATTAAAGAAATCAGATTTGCTGATTGGAAAGCGACAGTCCCGCGAAACGGTGTGTATACTCCGGTGATACATGCCTATAACGAAGCCGGAGTATTGATTGATTCCCACTTCGAAAATTACACACTGTCCTGCAACCCTGAACTTGGCATTGTCTCAAAAGATGGAAAATCCTTGACGTTAACCTCTTCCAAAGGTGGAAAACTGTTCGCGGAGTTTAACGGACAATCTGCCTCTGTCACTGTTTTCACACTCCCTTCAGAAATCAAGCCTCGATTGCAAAGCGTTCTTATTGACGGAATACAACCTTATGGAATCGAACTCATTGCATCATCAGGAAATATGTCCATACCCGCCGATGCCTCAGCGTTTGAATGGTTCTCTGAAAATCCGGATGTGGCAACCGTCGATGAAACGGGAACAATTACAGGAAAAGAAAACGGAACAACAATAATTACCGGAAATTTCGATGACAAGACATTAAACATAAATATAACCGTAGAAATTGCAACATCTGCAGAATTGCAACTGCATGAGAATGGCTCTGACTGGTCAATTTCAACCTCATCAGTCAAAGTAAAGGAACGAAACGACTCGAAGGAAGGCATAACCGTTTCATATACTACCGCGTCTACTGTTACAAACGCCAATCTGACGTTCACGAACAGACAGACTCTATATTCCCGTCCTCTCGGTCTGAAAATATCATACGCCTCTAACATTGCAATGAAAGGGATGTCGGCAATGGTTATTCCCGCGAATGCCAAAACCGCTCTAAAGATAGAGAATACCGAGCCTATCGGGGAATCAGGAACCTGGAACATAACGTTTGACAAATACCTTGATACGGCTGATGCGGCAATTTGGC
>CAMWMW010000168.1 GCA_947175455.1 uncultured Porphyromonadaceae bacterium
CATATCGTCGGCAGCGTCAGATGTGTATATTATACAGATAGCCAACATGTGCATCATACTGATAAACCAGGCTGATTACCTTCTCTATCGCCAATTAAAAAAGCTTTCAGACGACTTCATCTCCAACGGAGGCTTCTCAGAGCGCATGAGCGCTCTGAGAAGGAAGAACCGCGGCTACTGACACTCCCCCATCACCAACAAAAACAACTCACAAGAGTCTTTAAAGTCTCTAAAGTCTCTAAGGTCTTTAAGGTCCTTAAAGACTCTAAAGTCCCTAAAGACCCTAAAGACCTTAAAGACCCTAAAGACTCTAAAGACCTTAAAGACCCTAAAGTCCTTAAAGTCCCGGTCAGAAGCAAGCCCTTTGTTATCCGTTAAACAACAAGTAACCGAACTATCGCTAAACTCAAAGCGATAGTTCGGTTACTTATCAAGAATTATTTATATGTCTGTTTATTCAGCAGGTTTGCTCAATCTTACATTATCAAGATGCCAGCGTAATGCTTTTGCGCTCTTCAACTGTTCATCTGCATTTCTGATTGTTATTCGAGTATCCTGAGTAAGACTTAAATCTCCAAAATCGATTTCAGCACGTACCCATTTTGCAACTGAACCATCCGGCAATCCGAGCTTCGGAACACTGAATACCTGCACATCGTCACCAGTTGATACTATTACAACAAGTTCAGTAGGATCCATTACTCCTGAGCCCTGCCTCTGAGTATACCAATCGAAGGCAAGTTTAAGTCCACTTACACCTTCTCCAAGAGATTCCATTTTCGGGAAAATGATACCGCCCTGATAACCAGTCTTACCAAACTTGAGGTAATTGCGCTGAATATATATACATTCATGACTCTTGTCACTATCTTTGCCAGGTGCCCAAGATCTAAGGAATTCATAACCTCTTGCAGAAAGTTCGTCAGCGGGGGTCCTGCCATCTACCTTACAATCGGCAGCGCTAATCTGAGGCTGTTCAGTATTCTTCTGGTCACTTCCGACAATATCAGCCGCCGGTTTAAGAGCACTCCAAGGTTCCAGCCATTCGAAATCCTCCTCGAAGTAGACTGTTTCGTTAACTCCGAAATCCTCGATACTGCAAGGGATGATATTTACAACCGGTGTAGCTTGACCTGCAAAATAACCTGTAACAGCAATTCTGTGACTTCTAAATGATGATAAATTCAACGCATCCGCGGGATCTATCAGATACACCTTACATGTCATACCTCCCACTGTGACGGAATTTCCATCATAGTTGCCCGTTACAGACACGTATTGATACTTATTACCATTTGTCTGATCCAATGTCTCGGTAATGTCAACCGGTGCCACAGAAGGAATTGTCGCAGTACCTTCGTCTGTCATTCTTTCTCCGAGAACATAAGCCATTCTCATTTCATCAGTGAATTTCTCACCAACGACAGAAACCTTCATGCCGGCGGTCACAGTAATCGCAGGCTCCTTGACATATACATAATCGGTACCATCTGTTGCAATGAAACCATTGCCGGTAACTGCCGTCACAATCATATTCGGAAGCCGGACAACCGTTTCGTCGGCTGCAGCCTCCATGGCTTCAATGGTATAGTCTACAGGATCACGGAATTTGTCGCCTTCCTGACGAATGATGACGGTTGCGATACTTTCAAGATTACGCCCCTTGAAAAGCACGTTACCACGGCGGGGATTATCAGGCAGATTCTCACGGAGATTATCATTAACCATAATCTCGACTTCTGTCTGACCAGCGTTGCCTGAAGCCGGAGAAACTGTTATCCATTCCGGAGCCTCCGACACCCAGTCTGCATCCGAGGTGATTGTAATTATCTGAGGGCCTCCCGGGAGAGTCTCGTATTCAAGAACATCTGCACTCGCAAGAACTATTCTCGACATATCGGTATCCTCGTCATTGCACGATGTGAAGACACATCCCAATGCAGCGACAAAAGATACAAGTAAATATTTTATTGATTTTTTCATATTGAATAATCTGACTTGTTAATTACCATCCTGGATTCTGAACAAGATTGGGATTCAGGTTCCTGTCATCAGACGGAATCGGATAAAGATAGTCTCGTCCTTCATTGAATCCTTGTCTTACCTGATTGGCTGCGCCTACTATATAGCCTGAGTTGCCATCAGAAAGAACGACATCCTTGCCGATTTCCAACACAGTCTCTCCGTTCGGAGCTTTGGGTTTTGCCGTTCCTGACACGTAGAAGATCGCATCTGCGACACCATCGCCCGTCAAGTCATAGCTGCCTGCTCCCGCGATATATTGCCCATTGAACGACTGGTCAATCATTTTGCCGCATTTCCAGCGCATGAGGTCCCACCAGCGACGACCTTCCTGAACCATCTCGATGCCGCGCTCGCGACGAATCTCAAGTATCACTCCGGTATTGGCGCCCGTCACATTGAAGAATCCGGTCTGCTCTGACAAGAGATATGGATCGGGATTGCTGTTCGCTGTAGCCATGTCAAGCATACCTGTCATGCCCGCACGCTTGCGCAGTGCGTTGATTGTAATCTCCACATCCGGCTGAGTGAGAGTCTCCAGCTCGGCTTTTGCCTCAGCAAGGTTAAGGAGAGTCTCTGCATAGCGGAACTCCGGAAGGTCACAGCTTGAGGTATTGTTCATATCCATGTTATAGCTGCCCATTTTGCTTTCTGTCACGAATTTGATAGGCTGATAACCGGTCTGCGACAATTTGAAGTCGGTGCTGAGGATTGCTGTCGCACCCTTGCGGTGATAGTTGAGACCGCGGATAGACTGCTGCAGACGCGGGTCACGATTGGCCACTTCCTGCACGAACGGCATTGTCTGCCAGCCCGGTTTGTCAGTGAAGCGGCTACCGTCTTTCATAAGATATGTGCAGACAAACTTACGAGTATACCCCGGCTGCCCCTGGGTTGCGACAAGTGTGAAAGCGTTCGAATTATGCTTGATTCCTAGAATCTGGTCATATTTCACTGCAAGTATATACTCATCCTTGTTTGCATCCTGAGCATTGAAAAGATTAAGATAATCCTCTTCGGGCTTTCCGGTCGAATATAATTTATATGTACCGTATTTACCACTCATGAGTTTCTCGGAAGCATCCACACACTGATCAAGATAATATTTCCAGTCATGACCGTTAGTCTCGACTCCATGATATTTGCGGAAAGTACCTTCAAAAAGACAGAAATTTGATTTCAGGGCAAGAGCGGCTCCTTTTGTGACACGATACGGTGCAGACGCCTCATCCTTGTTGACCGGAAGATGCTCGATTGCGTAATCGATATCCTCTATCATTTTTGTCAGAATCAGTTCTCTTGAATCGCGGGGAGCGTAAAGCGCCGGATCATCAGAGCCGAGCTGACGGTCAATCCATGGAACATCTCCGAACCTGCGCACTTTCTGGAAATAGAAATAAGCGCGGAAGAACCGGGCGACACCAGTATATTTCTCTACCGCTTCCTTGTCAGGACAAGTGTCGATATATTCAAGCAGCGTATTGATTCGTCTCAATACACCCCAGGACCACCCGCCGCCTGACGCAGGCACCGAACGGCTGTTCCCTCCTCTCAGCAGAGTCGACAGGGGCTGGGCGATCATGTCATCGCCCTGATCATCAAAACAGGGATCTCCCTCGACATTCTGAGTAAGGACATTCGGATAAAAATAATTGCTGAACAGCTGAAGGTCGGTCTCATTGTTAAAGAACTCGTCAAGACCTATCTGAGACTTCTGCTGCAATTCGATCGCATCCTCGCAAGACGTCATGGAAAACGCCAGAAGAGCCATCGTAATATATAATAGTTTCTTCATTATATTGTTAATTTGAGGTTAGAATGTTACGTCAAGACCGAACATAAAGCTCTTGGACCAGGGATAGAACATATTGTTCGATTCTCCGCTGTGCGTGCCGACAGCCTCCGGATCCAGGTATTTTGAATTCTTCTTCAGAGGAGACCAGTAGCAGAGGTTCTCTCCGGTGAAATAGACTCTTACCTTTTCCATATAAGCCTTGCGGGTCCATTTCTGCGGCAGGGTGTAGCCTACCGTAAGGTTCTTGAAACGAAGATAACGGAGGTTCTGGATATATCTGTCATTGGCAAAACCTGGCTTCAGATAACCGCCGGTCGACTGATAACCCATGGCGCGTGGGAAATATGCGTCCTGATTGTCCTCACTCCAGACCTTATCCTTGAAATCCGAGGGAATGAAAGAAAGATATGACCATGAGTAGCAGCCCCAGAAACCGTAAGTGTAACCATTGGGGTAATAGTAATGATTGCCTGTACCCTGGAAGAACGCGCTCACATCAAATCCGAAATAACTGAAATTCGCGCGGAAACCGTAAGAAAGATGCGGCAGACTGTTGCCGTATTTGTAGCGGTCGCCCGGCTTGTCAACGGTATTATCCCCGATACCGATTTTACCGTCGCCATCACGGTCAACGAACTTTAGGTCACCTGCCTGCCAGCCCGTGCCGACATACTTAGACATGTCATTATAACTATGGTCTATACGGCTGGTATATTCCTGAGCTTCCGCATCGGTCTTGAAGAAACCGTCTGTCTCGTATACCCAGATTTCACCGAGCTCCATCCCTACATAATAATCTTTTGCGAATGTCTTGTTCGGGTTGTCATATTTTGTGATGACACTCTTATAGTCAGAGAGATTGAAACCTACGCCATAAGTGAATTTATTGCCAAACAAAGAGAATGAATCATTCCAGTTGGCAGCAATTTCATAACCCTTTGTGCGGAGGTCCGCCACATTCATTCTGGGAGAATTGGCACCATATACCGCCGGCAAAGCGACACCCGGAGCCAACATGTCTTTTGTGTCACGGATATAGAGGTCAGCTGTTATGTCGAGGCGGTTATTGAAGAAACCGAAGTCGAAACCGAGGTCATACTGGTGCGTTGTCTCCCAGCTGAGGTTTGATGCGATCGGAGTGCCGAGTGTCGCATAAGTTCCAAGCACGCCGCCTTCGTTGAATGAATACAGATTGTCACCGGTCATTTCAGAAGTTCCCACTTTACGGAGGAAAGTATAATAATCGGCTACATTCTGGTTGCCCAGTGTTCCGTAAGAGAGACGGATCTTGCCGTTGCTCCACCAAGGC
>CAMWMW010000169.1 GCA_947175455.1 uncultured Porphyromonadaceae bacterium
GTCTTGCCTCTGTAAAAGAGATAGCAACCGATGAGGCTGATGCAGATGCAGAGGTGAGCCGGAACGAGAACGGCGTGTTCAAAGTGACAGGCGCGAAACTCCCTGTGACTGCGAAGATCGTTATCGCTCCTGACTTCGGCGATGCCGGAACATACAGCTTCAAGGTGCTCGCTGCCGATGACAAGGGACACGAGACAAGCGAGGTTGTGGCATATGAAGTCGAAAAAGTGAACCGTGCGCCTCAGGCAGTTGAAGGCAAGACGGTTGATGTGAAAGTCGGAGAATTGTCGGAAGTGACAGAGTTCAATGACCTCTTCTCGGATCCCGACAAGGATGAGATGACATTCTCATTCAATTTCAAGGACAACGACATTGCCGAGGCTTACACAACATCTTCGGGAGTCGTGTTCCGTGGCAAGGCTGTAGGAACAACCACAGCCACAGTCACAGCTACCGACACACATGGCAACTCTACCCCGCTGACGCTCACTGTAAACGTTACGGATGCGTCGGGTGTTGACGAGATTGGCGCCGAAGGCAACAGACTTGTCTCTGTGAAAGAGAATCCTGTCAGGGACAATCTCGTGGTTTGCGTGATTTCCGGAGGACGACTTGAGATAGAACTCTTCGATGCCGCCGGCAAACAGGTATACCGTGACACGGTAGACGCGTCAGCCGGTGATGAGATAACTGTGAATATGGGTGGAGACGCGTCTGGCATATACCTGCTTCGCGTTGCCGGTTCCGACAACAGTGAGACTCACCGCATACTGAAGAAGTGATGATATAAGACGCAGGAATCATTCCTGCCTAACGCAACGGGCGCTGCAACCTTAGGGCTGCGGCGCCTTCTTTTTGATAATTTTGAAGGAAAGTTTGTTATAACAATAAGATTATTTGTAATTTTGTATTGTAGTTGTTAAAACTGATGTTTTAAAAGAATAATATTCTTCTAAAATATTCATGTTTCAGTTCAAACAACTTGATATTCAATGGGAAATATGTTTCTGCATGGCGGAACGGGAGATTTCCGGTGTTAATTATTAAAAATTATCAGATACGTATGTTAAAAGTCAAAGACTTACACGCTCAGATAAACGGCAAGGAGATTCTCAAAGGTATTGATCTTGAGATCAGACCGGGAGAGGTTCATGCCATCATGGGACCTAACGGTTCAGGTAAATCCACTCTTTCCATGGTTCTTGCCGGTAATCCGGCTTATGAGGTGACAGAAGGAACCGCTGAATTCAACGGCAAGGATCTTCTGTCCATGCCTCCGGAAACAAGAAGTCACGAAGGTCTTTTTCTCGGTTTTCAGTATCCGGTGGAGATTCCCGGTGTCTCGATGGTGAATTTCATGAGAGCGGCTGTCAACGCCAAACGCGAGTATTTTCATCAGCCTCCGATGAGTGCCACGGATTTCCTAAAAATGATGCGTGAGAAGCGTGCGGTGGTAGAGCTTGACAACAAGCTTGCCTCCCGGTCTGTCAACGAAGGTTTCTCCGGAGGTGAGAAAAAGCGCAACGAGATTTTCCAGATGGCTGTTCTCGAACCGAAACTCTCTATCCTTGACGAGACCGATTCCGGACTTGATGTGGATGCCTTGCGTGTCGTGGCAGAGGGTGTGAACAAGCTTAAGAACGAAAACAACGCTACAATTGTCATTACACATTATCAGCGTCTGCTCGATTATATCCGGCCGGAATTCATTCATATCCTCTACAAGGGGAGAATCGTGAAATCGGGAGGTCCCGAACTCGCTCTTGAAATAGAGAACCGTGGTTATGACTGGATTAAAGAAGAGGTAGACAATCAATGAGTATGGGCGCGTTAAAACAATATATTGATCTTTTCAGAGAGCATTGCGGTCTGATTGATGCCAACAGCGCCGCTCCGCTCAATGCGCTGCGCCCCGAGGCGTACCGGTTGCTGCAGGACATGAAGTTGCCTGCCGAGGGCGATGACAACTATGAGAACTGTGATCTTGAGGCAATGCTCGCTCCCGATTACGGACTGAATATCGCAAGAGTGGATATTGATGTCAATCCTCAGGCAACGTTCCGGTGTGATGTGCCGATGCTTACCACTTCACTCTTCATGCTTGTAAACGATACGTTCGCCGCTGCCGAGGGTGCTGTCGAGTCTCTTCCGGAAGGTGTGGAGGCAGGCAGCCTGCGCAGACTGGCGATTGAAAATCCAGAGGTGGTTTCCGCATATTACGGCAAACTTGCCGATATGACGAACCCGGTGACGGCTCTTGACACCATGCTGGCGCAAGATGGCTTTTATCTGCGTATCAGGAAAGGTGTAAAAGTGGACAAGCCGATTCAGCTGGTGAATATTCTTGAGAACGGAATGCCACTGATGGCAGTGCGCCGTATGCTCATTATTGTCGAAGATGAAGCGGAGGCGAAGTTGCTTGTCTGCGACCACACACAGAATCCGGACCTGGACTTTCTGTCGCTTGAGACAGTAGAAATGTTCGTCGGCTGCAATGCCCGTTTCGATTATTATAATCTTGAGGAGTCGACCGAAAAGACCACACGTATCTCCACACTCTATCTGCGTCAGGAAGCGGGAAGCAATGTCTCTGTCGACGGACTCACTCTTTTCAACGGCACAACCCGTAATGAATATTACACACTGTTCGCCGGTGAGGATGCGGAATTGCATCTGTATGGCATGGGTATAGAGGATGCCTCGCGCAAGGTGTCGACATATTCGAGAATTGATCATGCTGTGCCGCGCTGTCGTTCCAATGAAATGTTCAAGTATACCCTTGACGACACAGCCAAAGGCGCTTTCACCGGACGTATTCATGTCGCTCCGGGAGCGGTGAAGACCGAAGCTTTCCAGTCAAACCGCAATCTGGTAGGCAGCAATGAGGCGCGGATGACGAGCCGTCCCGAACTTGAGATTTACAATGATGATGTGAAATGTTCGCATGGCACCGCAATAGGGCAGCTCAATGAGATGCAGATGTTCTATATGCGCACCCGTGGTCTTGACGAAGCCACGGCGCGTCTCCTTCTCAAACAGGCATTCATGGCGGATATAATCGACCGTATCAAGGTTGATGCGCTGCGTGACAGGCTGCGTCTCATGACCGAACGCCGTTTTGCCGGAGAAAGCTCCGCATGTGCGTCATGTGCGCGTTGCGGCAGATAATCATGGAATTAAATAATCGGTTTTACAAGGAGTTGAATAATAAGTCATGACCCTCGATATTGAAAAAATCAGAGAGCAGTTTCCGATTCTCGAAAGGAGTGTGGGAAACCGCCGCCTTGTCTATCTCGACAACACAGCCACTTCGCAGACACCATCTTCGGTAGTAGACAATATCGTCTCCCTTTATGAGCACACCAAGGCGAATGTGCATCGCGGGGTCCATACACTCTCACAGGAGGCTACCGATCTCCAGGAGCATACGCGCCGCAGGGTTCGTGACTATATCAACGCCGCGGGCGAGGAGGAGGTGATTTTCACGCGAGGCACCACAGAGGCAATCAATCTTGTGGCATCGTCATACGGCGACCGCTTCAGAGACGGAGACGAGATTATACTCACTGTAATGGAGCATCATGCCAATATCGTGCCCTGGCAGCTCCTTCAGCGTCACCGCGACATAAAAATCAGGGTGGTGGACATAAATGACCGGGGGGAACTTGATATGGAGCAATATCGGTCGTTGTTCAACGAGCGTACGGTATTCGCCTCGTTTGCGCACGTAAGCAACGTGCTCGGCACTGTAAACCCGGTGAAAGAGATGATAGCCATAGCCCACAGCCACGGTGTCCCGGTGCTGGTTGACGGTGCTCAGGCAGCTCCGCATCTTGCCGTGGATGTAAGGGATCTTGACTGTGATTTCTATGTGTTTTCCTCACACAAGATGTATGGTCCCACAGGAGTAGGCGTGCTTTACGGGCGTCGCTCGCTGCTTGAGACAATGCCTCCTTATCAGGGTGGGGGTGAGATGATAAAACATGTGAGTTTCTCGGGAACCACGTTCGCAGACCTGCCGTTCAAGTTCGAGGCAGGTACTCCTGATTTTATCGATATCGCAGCCTTTGCAAAGGCTCTGGATTTTATCGAGAGCACAGGACTCGACAATATACGCTCACACGAAGAGGAACTGCTTGACTACACCACCGCAAGACTTATCGAGATTCCGGATGTGAGGATTTACGGAACAGCTCCGGGAAAGTCGGCGGTAATATCATTCAATGTGGGCACAGTCCACAATTATGACATAGGTCTGCTCCTTGACAAACTCGGAGTGGCGGTCCGCACCGGTCACCATTGCGCGCAGCCCTTGATGGAGCGTCTGGGAATCCCCGGCACAGTCAGGGCATCGTTTGCAGTCTATAACACCCGCGAGGAAGCCGACATGTTTATAGATGCGTTGAAACGGGTTGCCTCCATGTTCTGAGCCCTCTGTTTTTACAGTTTCCTTCTGTTACTTACTGTTTCTTCTCATCGGCGAACCGGTTGGGGAAGGAGAAGTGTTTTCTCGGATGTGTCATTGCCCATATCACGAGGAAAACACCTGTCAGTATGAAAGGGATGCTGAGCATCTGCCCGAGGTTCATGCCGTATCGGGCAATCATTTCGTATTCAGACTGCACCTGTACGTTCTTTACATATTCTATAAGGAAGCGCGGCAGGAAGATTCCTATGAAGAACACACCGGTAATGAGCCACGGGCGCTCTTCTGCGTTCTTTTTCCAATACATCCACATCAGAAGACCGAAAAGAGCGAAATAGCACAGCGCTTCATATATCTGTGTCGGATGAGCCGGAAGCGTCTCTCCGTTGCGAAGAAACACGAATCCCCACGGCAGATCCGTTGGTCCTCCATATATTTCGCTGTTCATCAGGTTGCCGAGCCGTATCAGTCCTCCGACAAGCGCAATGGCTATCACTATCTTGTCGAACACCCACGAAGCCGGTTTTTTGGAGACCAGCCAGGAGAAAAGGAACAAGGCGATTATATTGGCTATCGTGCCTCCGTGACTGGCAAGACCCCCTTCCCATATTTTGAATATCTCTGCGGGATGTTGCGAATAATAGCCCCATTCGGAGAAGAACACGTGTCCAAGCCGTGAGCCGACAAT
>CAMWMW010000170.1 GCA_947175455.1 uncultured Porphyromonadaceae bacterium
CAACGACCCCGAGATTACAAATCACGTGCTCTGGCCAACTGAGCTAAAGAGGCAGGCGGGCGAGCTTACTCCATCGCACCGCTCAACCCGCTACCCTTGCTTCGGTCAAGACCTGGGGGATTTACGGGGAGCTGGTCGTGAAGGACTCACCCGCTGCAAAATTACAACTTTTTTTTTATTCCACCAAATTTTTTTCATTTCACGCGTTCCACACGCAGATGGTCGAGCAGCGCATGATTGGTGTGGATATTCATGTTCTCGTCTTCGGGCAGATAACGCACACCGAGCGTATGTTCCCCTTTTTCAAGAGGTAACACAATCTGATTGCTCATTCCCCAGTCGTTCCAGTTGCCACGACCGCGGTGCGGCATCACGAGTGTTCCCGCCTTGTTGCCGTCGAGTGTGAGAGTGCGCACCGCCGCCTTGTTCTCCGTGTTCACCGGACCGTTGCCGTTGGCATAGCGCAGGCTGAACGAATACACGCCCGCCTCGGGAATATCCACAGTCACCTCCGCCGGCGCCGCAGTCCTGTCGGTCTCGACAAAACCGGCTCCCGTGAAACCGGCAATTGCCCCTTGCGGCTGATAGCTGACCTCGGCAGACCTCATTACCGTGGATTCGCCGGGAAATTCCACGACCACAGCAGGGCGGTTGTTGCGCGGTTCGGAAGCGAACGACTGCACGCCGTCGCCGGAAACCCCTATTACCTGCCATTCCCCCGGTGTTACCGCCGCATAACTTGTTTCGCGTGTCTCAGCCACAGGCTCGCCGTCTTTCAGCACTATATATTTTGCTATATATTCGATGGGATTCCATTCGAGCTGATTGTTCACAGGCACACCCTCACCGTCGAGAGCGGGATTGTTGGCGAGCCATGTCACAGGAGTCAGAGGAGCCTTGCTGTTGGCTACTTTGTTGAGTTTCATTGCAGGAATCGGCTGATTGTCAAGCCGCACTATGATGTCGCCGCCATTCTTCAGCATCTTTGCCGGAATGAGTTTGCACTTCTCCGGATAAAGACTCTTGCCGTTCACTATAAGTTCCTGCACGCGGTATCCGAATCACTCGACTGAGATATTCAGTTTCGCGCCGCGATAATCAAATCCTTCGAGAGTGCGTTTCCCAGCAAGCGCTTCGGGCACGAACGGATCGATCACAAGCCCGTCTTTCTCGAAATGTATTCCGAAGAGCACGCGTGTCGTCAACGCGATGTTGCCCGCGAGACACCAGAGCATATTCGAAGAATTAAGCTCGGTGTAAATATCGCCGTTGTCAAGATTGAAATTCTCCTTGTTGGTGCAGAAAAGGGCAGCGGGACGATATACGGAGCCGATTCCCTCCAGCACACCTTTCTCGTTCCCCGCCTTTGCCTGCGCAAGAGTCCAATATGAAGCCACCCAGGGCCAGAGAGCATTGTTATGATAGTTAGGCATGTCCGATATCTGAGGATAGAATATTGCCGGACCAAACGGTGTGTGCGGATTATTCTCGGATATTGATTTCTGATGATCTTTCGGAGCTATGTCATAAAGGATGGCGAGGGCTTCGCCAAGAGTCTCGGCGCGCGGATTAAGGATCTTGTTGCCGCGTCCGTAGGTATACATCCCGTAATACCCCTTGTCGGGCATCCAGAACGTCTTGTCGATGTTGGCGGCGAGAGCGTCGGATTTGGCGAAAAGCTTGTCAGCCTCTTTCTTCTTGCCGAGCGCCTGTGCCATCTCTCCGACAGCGCGGAGCGTGGCGGCATACATCACGTTGGTGCCCATCGCCTCGCTCTGGGAGATGTCTACGGTCTGCATCCATTTCGGATGGCTCTGCTCGCGCCAGTCGATAAAAGAGGTCTCACCCTTCACGAGTCCGCGTTCACTCATCACCGTCTTCTCATCCTTCTCCAGAGAACGGAGGGCGATCGGATATACCTTCTCGAGCCATTTGCGGTCTCCCGTGACTTTATAAATCTCATAAGCGGCAAGCGCCCATACCATGCGGTCGGTAGAGACGGGCCACGCCCCGCCCGAACCGGTATCCTGGATTATCTGACCGCTCGGATTCACCTTCTTCATCAGCGAGATCATCGATGCCTCCGGCTGCATGTAAGCCATCGAGAGGATTATCGAATAGCTAACATCGCGGGTCCATACTCCCGACCATTCCTTGCCGGTGCGGAGTGTGGTGTCCGGTTCCACGGCATTCACCATCTCGTCGAGCGCCATGTTGAACAAAGCCTCGTGCAGGAGGTTGTTCGACTTCAGCTTCGGATAGGAAGAAAGGTCGTTTTTCCGCTTCCAGCTCTGGTCGACAGGCATATAATACCCCGGGCGTCCCTTATATGTCGACTTGAGTTCATAGGGGCTTACAGCCCATGCCTTGAATTCATTCTGAAAAATGGTGTCACCCGCCCAGCGGTAAGCCTCGGTTTCCACAATCACCGGGGCCGCGGCAAAAGCATTCGCCGCAAAAGCCAGAGCCGGCACAGCCATCAAATATCTATAAGCTTTCATAAGTTGTTATAATTATCATTCAAGATTAATCCTTCCCCATTCTCACTATATTTTCTAAGGTCTTTAGGGTCTTTAAGGTCTTTAAAGTCCCTAAAGTCCCTAAAGTCCTTAAAGTCTCTAAAGACCTTAAAGTCCCTAAAGTCCCTAAAGACCTTAAAGTCCCTAAAGACCTTAAAGACTTTTTTGTTGACAATCAGGTTATTTGCGGCGTTTGCCCTTGCCACGACCTTTTGATCTGGAGGGTTTGCCGGGTTCGTGGCGCTTGCCGGGTTTCTTAGGCTCGAGCGGCTTGTTGGGGTTGCCGCTGTCGGAGATCAATGCGAAGTCGAGTTGCTTGCGGTCAAGGTCGGCACGCGCCACCTGAACCTTCACCCGGTCGCCGAGGGTGTATTTTGTGCCGTGGCGACGCCCTGTCAGACAATAGTTTTTCTCATCGTAGTCGTAGAAGTCGTCGGCAAGGTCGCGCACGGGCACAAGTCCTTCGCACATCGAGTCGGTAAGTTCCACATAGAAACCCCACTCGGTGACTCCGGAGATGACTCCGTCGTAGATCTCGCCCAGACGGTCCTGCATGAATTCCACCTGCTTGTAGCGTATCGAGGCGCGCTCGGCGTTGGCGGCAAGCTGCTCCATGTCGGATGAATGACGGCATTCATCCTCGAGTTTCACGCGGTCCACGCTTCTGCCGCCGTCGGCATACTTCGCAAGAAGACGGTGCACCATCATGTCCGGATAACGGCGTATCGGCGATGTGAAATGCGTGTAATAATCCATCGCCAGACCGTAATGGCCCACGTTGTCGGTGGTGTAGACAGCCTTCGCCATCGACCGTATCGCAAGAATCGAGAGCATGTTCTCCTCCCCTTTCCCTTTCACATCCTTGAGCAGACGGTTCACGCTCTTGTTGATCTCCTTGGCGCGCCCCTCCGTAGCCACTTTATATCCGAAACGTGAGGCGATAAGAGCCAGATTGCCGATTTTCTCGGGATTGGGATTCTCATGTATGCGGTAGACGAACGATTTCGCTTTCTTCCCTTTCGCCACTTTCCCTATGGATTCAGCCACGGTCAGGTTCGCCAGCAACATGAATTCTTCGATGAGCTTGTTGGCGTCTTTCGATTCCTTGAAATAGACGCTTACCGGCTTCCCGGTTTCGTCGATCTCGAAACGCACCTCGGCACGGTCGAACTCAAGGGCGCCGGCATCGTAGCGGCGGCGGCGAAGCTGCCGGGCAAGCTCATTGAGCACACATATCTCGCGGGGGAAGTTCCTGCGCCCTTCGGCATCGGTTTCCTCCACCTTCTCCCCGGCGGCGACTCGCTCTATTATCTCCTGCGCCTCCTCGTAGGTGAAACGGCGGTCGCTGCGGATAGCGGTGCGCCCAATGCGGCTGTTGACCACATTCGCCTTGGAATCGAGTTCGAAGATCGCCGAATATGTCAGCTTCTCCTCATCGGGACGCAGCGAGCATATGCCGTTCGAGAGCCTTTCGGGAAGCATGGGGATGGTGCGGTCCACGAGATAGACGCTTGTGGCGCGTTTCTGCGCCTCTTTGTCTATCACCGAACCGGGGCGCACGTAATGCGTCACGTCGGCGATGTGCACGCCTACCTCCCAGTTGCCGTTGGCAAGCTGACGGATGGAGAGGGCGTCGTCGAAATCCTTCGCGTCACGCGGGTCTATGGTGAAGGTGGTGACATTGCGGAAGTCCTCGCGCTTCGCCACCTCCTCTGGTGTTATGCCGGCGTCGATCCTTTCGGCGGCTTTCTCCACATTCTCCGGATATCTGTACGGCAGACCGAACTCGGCGAGAATGGCATGCATCTCGGCGGTGTTCTCCCCTTTCCTGCCGAGGATGTCGACCACTTCGCCACGGGGGTTCATCTCGTCGTCTTTCCAGCAGGTGATACGCGCTATCGCCTTGTCGCCCGACTTACCCCCTTTGAGCTTGTTGCGGGGTATTATTATGTCGGCGGCGAGGAATTTCGAATCGGTCACGAGCGCGGAATATGTCTTGTCGACTTTCAGCGTGCCGATGAAGACCTGGTCTTTTGTCTCGAGTATCTCGATCACCTGCGCCTCCGGGTCCCTGCCGGCACGTGCGGCTGACACCATCACGCGCACCTTGTCGCCGTTGAGGGCATGCATCGAGTTACGCTCGGCGACCATGATCTGCTCGTCGTCGATGACAACGGCATTCTTGCCGTTTGAGCGGCGCACGAACACGCCGACATTCTCCGTACCCCGGTTGGAGAAAGCCTTGTATTTCCCGAGCCCCACCTCCTGGATCTCCTCTGCGGCGACAAGTTCGTCGAGAAGATTGATTATATCCAGACGGCTTTGCGGATTGGTAGCCTCGATCGCGAAAGCGATCTGCTTGTAATTGAATGACTGTTTATTTTGTTTCAGCAGAAATTCCATTATCTTCTGCTGCAGTTCGCGCTTTTTCAGCCGGCGCGCACCGCCATCTTTACTCTTTTTCATAACTTTGATACCTTAGTCGTTTTAAGCGGGTCGTTCGGGAGCATCCCCATCCATCCCTATACCGCCCCATTGAGCCCCATCTATACGGGATAAACGCTTTCTCCCCCCGACAAGTTACCA
>CAMWMW010000171.1 GCA_947175455.1 uncultured Porphyromonadaceae bacterium
GCTGCAGGGTGTGGCGCAACGCGGCAAAATGCCGAGGTTCGTCGGCAAGCAGCTCGCAGAGTGGATATATGACAAGAAGGCAGTCTCTTTTGACGAGATGGCAAATATCTCCAAAAAGAACAAGCAATGGCTTTCGGAGAATTACGAAATAGGCCGTGAGGCTCCTTCTGCGGCTCACAAATCATCGGACGGCACAGTCAAGTACCTGTTTAAAGTCGGTAACGGTAACGCCATAGAGTCGGTGTATATTCCCGACAAAGACCGTGCCACGTTATGCGTGTCGAGTCAGGTCGGCTGCAAGATGAACTGCTATTTCTGTGCGACAGGGCGCATGGGATTCAAGGCAAACCTCACGGCTTCGCAGATCATGAACCAGATTCTGAGTATTCCTCCCGCTCCTAAGAAAGGATACGAACCCATGAACCCTCTGACCAATATAGTCTTTATGGGAATGGGGGAGCCGCTTGACAACTTCAGCGAAGTGAAGAAGGTAATCGAGATTCTGACCGCACCCTGGGGTCTTGCCTGGAGTCCGAAACGCATTACGGTGTCTTCTGTCGGAAAACTTCCACAGCTCAGGGAACTGCTTGAAGAGACACAGGTGCATGTGGCGATAAGCGTTCACACCGCCGATGCCTCCCAGCGCGAATCCATGATGCCGGCGCAGAAGGCATTCCCGATCTCGACGGTGATGAAGTTGCTTGCCGGTTATGATTTCAGTCATCAGCGTCGTCTTTCACTTGAATATATAATGTGGCGCAATGTGAACGATGATATCGCGCACGCGGAAATGCTTGTGAGGCTTATAGGCCAGGTTGACTGTCGCGTGAATCTGATTCGTTTCCATGCCATTCCCGGAGTGGATCTGGTGCCATGCAGTGAAGACCGGATGCTGATGTTCAGGAGCTATCTAAACTCCAAGGGAATCACAGCCACCATACGCACATCGCGCGGGGAGGATATCGCGGCAGCATGCGGCATGCTTGCCAAATAGCCGGACAGGGGTGTGGCAACCGCCTATTCCAAATGAATATTCCAAATCGAAGTGCAAACGTCTGAGATTTCAGAATCTCGTATAATTTTTGTAACTTTGGAGGTTAATTGAAAAAATATGGGAAAACCAATAAGAGTGGGTATTACCCACGGCGATATAAACGGCATAGGATATGAGGTCGCCCTAAAGGCTATCTCGGACGAGAGAGTTCCCGAACTGTTCACTCCTGTGTTCTTCGGAAGTCCTCAGATTGTAGAGAAAGCCCGCAGGGAGTTCAAGCTTGAACTGCTTCCGATACATATTGTAAAGAATAAAGGTGATATTCGTGACGGGAAACTGAATATTGTCGAGATCGGTGTCACGCACAATGATGTCGAGCCCGGAATTCCGACTGAAAAGTCGGGTATGGCGGCAGTCAAGGCACTTGAACTCGCCACAGCGGCTCTTGAAGACGGAGATATCCAGGTGCTTGTGACTGCTCCGATTTCAAAGAAGGCTGTTCAGAGCGAGGAATTCCGCTTCCCCGGGCATACCGAATATCTTCAGCAGCGTCTCGGCAACGGCGCGCACGCACTGATGGTTCTTTTCAATGACTATCTGAAAGTGGCGCTTGTCACCACACACCTTCCGCTTTCCAAAGTGCCCGGGACCATTACCCGCAAAAGGGTTCTTGATCAGATTCACAGCTTCGAGCGGGTGCTGAAGAGTGATTTCACATGCGAACGCCCCAAAATAGCGGTGCTTTCCCTTAATCCACATTGCGGCGACGAGGGTCTTCTCGGCAATGAAGAGAAAGATGAGATCATTCCGGCACTTGAGGATGCCAAGAAGGAGGGTATTCTTGTGTTCGGACCATATTCTTCCGATGGCTTTTTCGCTTCTGCCGCATATCGTAACTTCGACGGAGTGCTTGCGATGTATCATGACCAGGGGCTTGCTCCTTTCAAGGCGATAGCCGGGGATACGGGTGTGAACTTCACCGGTGGACTGCCGTTCGTGCGCACATCGCCCGATCATGGCACCGCTTATGATCTCGCATGGAAAGACAAAGCAGATCCGACTTCGATGCGGCAGGCTATCTACAAAGCCATAGACCTTTATCGCAACCGGACCGCGCATCAGGCGGCAGCTGCCAATCCATTGCGCAAAGCCCGCACTGAGAAAGGAGCCGACAAAACGATAGACCTTACTAAAGAAGAAATAACAGAATGAATTTTGGAATCATAGCCGCCGGCGAAGGTTCGAGGCTTGTGCAGGAGGGCGTGGCTTTTCCAAAGCCTCTCGTTCCTCTCAACGGTGAGCCGATGATCGGCAGGCTGATAAGAATATTTCAGGAGAACGGAGCAGAACGGATATGTGTGATAGTAAACGAGCACATGTCGGAAGTCCGGCAATTTGTGGAGAGACTTCAGAAAGAATTGCCCGTGCATATAGAGCTTGTGGTCAAGACCACTCCGTCGTCAATGCACAGCTTCTATGAGATCGGCAGGCTTCTCAAAGGACATGGCCGTTTCATTGTGACCACAGTCGATACGATTTTCAGGGAACCTGATTTTGCAGGTTATGTGCGTGCTTACGAATCAGCGGGCGCGGAAACAGAGGGGATGATGGCGGTGACATCGTATGTGGACGATGAGAAACCCCTGTATGTCGAGACAGACAGGGAAATGAATATCACAGCGTTTCTGGATGTTCCTGCGGAGGGTAAGTCAGATGGAGAGTCGGAGTTTGTTTCCGGAGGCATATACGGACTT
This sequence comes from uncultured Porphyromonadaceae bacterium, assembly GCA_947175455.1. Lineage (GTDB taxonomy): Bacteria > Bacteroidota > Bacteroidia > Bacteroidales > Muribaculaceae > Lepagella. Next base: position 2,749 of record CAMWMW010000171.1, read on the forward strand.
GGTGACAAAGCGGTCGATGTGCTCGATGTCTGTCTGACAAACGGAACGAGCCGCATGCGTAATTATCAGCGCGCTCTTGTCGGGTCCGGCGTTGCGCTCAAGGCATACGACATGGGTAAGATTATTGATGTGGACCATGCCGGTGACATAGAGAAAGCCGAACGGTTCATAACAACCAATTCCTAACTCCTCACTAAAATACATGGCAGATATTAAAATTGCGGGAGTGATGCGCGCCGGCGCGTATTCACCGAACCATATAGGAAATGACGCGGCTATATTCAATGCCGTCGCCGACCAGTTGCGCAAGCGTGGCTGCGAGGTAAGGATTTATAACGAAGAGCAGTTCCAGAACAGTAACGTTACCGAAGACATCATACTCAATATGTGTCGGGAAAAAGCTTCGATAGAAAAACTGATGCATCTTGAAGACGAAGGCCGTCTTGTAATCAATTCCGGCTATGGAATTGAAAACTGCACCAGAGAGAAGATGACAAGGCTTCTTCTCGGCAACGGCATACCTTATCCGGAAAGTCTCATAGTGAATACAAACGAGGACGTGCGTGCCGAACTTGAGGAAAACGGATACGGTAAAGTCTGGATAAAACGTGGCGACTTCCATGCCATGCACAAGGAAGACGTGAGCTATTGCCGCCATTCGCAGGAGGCGCAGGAGGTGCTTCACGAATATTTCTACAGGGGTATCCGCCGTGCCGTGATAAACAAGCATCTCGAAGGAGATCTGATCAAATTCTACGGAGTGCAGGGGCAGCCCTGGTTCTTCTGGTTCTATCCTTTCGATGAAGGACACAGCAAATACGGACACGAGGCAATCAACGGCAAGTCACGCGGACTCCATTTCGATGAGGACTATCTTAAATCCATATGTCAGAAGGCATCTGAAATAATGGATGTGAAGGTATATGGCGGAGACTGCATAGTCGATCCTGACGGGTCGATACGCATAATAGATTTCAACGACTGGCCGAGTTTCGCGCCATGTCGCGCGGAGGCGGCGCCGCATATTGCGAAATGTGTGTTGCAGGCAATAAAGGAAAGACGCCGCAGATAATCACGGGCTGATATTTTAAGGTAGAAATTGCGATTATAGTCATGAACGATAAAAAAGAAAAAAAGTCAGGTTTCAAGGATTCCTTGAAATCAATGGATACAGAAGAGACATTTGACCTCATATTCTATCGTCCCATAGGATATATGTGGGCGTTGCTCGCAAAAAAACTTGGGGTGACTCCCAACGCTATAACCATCGCTTCCATATTTTTAGGTGTGGGAGCAGGCGTGTGTTTCTTTTTCAACGAGAATTCAAGTCCCTGGATAAACTATTTCTGGTGGAATATAATAGGTGTGTTTTTGCTTGTATGGGCTGATTCCTTCGACAGCGCTGACGGTCAGCTTGCCCGCATGACCAGGCAATATTCCCGAATCGGCAGGATACTCGACGGCTTGAGCGGTGACTTCTGGTTTGCCGCCATATACATAGCCATCTGTTTCCGTGAAAACATGACAAGTGAGTTTTTTATGGCGCATCAATGGGTAATCTGGGTGATCGCTGTGGTTACGGGAGTCTGTCATGCCGTGCAGGCGGCTATGGGCGACTATTACCGTCAGTTCCATCTCTATTTTCTCAAGGGGGAGGACGGCAGCGAGCTTGAGCGTGCCGAGTTCCTGTGGGAGAAGTTCCATTCGTTGAGCTGGAAGCACAATTTCTGGCAGAAGCTGACACTTGCGTTTTACACAAATTATACTGTCGGTCAGGAAAAACGCACTCCCTCTATGCAGAAACTTCGTGCAGCGCTGCGCGAAAAATATGGAAACAGTGTGCCACAGTCGTTCCGCGATGCATTCAGAGTCAAGAGCAAGCCATTGATGAAATATACCAACATATTGTCGTTCAATACCCGTACTTTCGCGTTGTTCGCCGCAATACTCATATTCCGTATGCCCTGGCTTTACTTCGCTTTCGAACTCACGGTGCTGAATGGCGTTCTGATATATATGATGTGGCGTCATGAACGCATATGCAAATCATTTCTCACTCAGTTAAACAAATAGGCAATATGGAAATAAAAGGTATAATTTTCGATTACGGCGGCACGCTTGACACCGGAGGCGACCATTGGAGCGAAGTCATATGGAGTGCGTACGGTAAGGCTGGAGTCGCCGTGAATAAGGCGGAGTTCCGGGAAGCGTACGTATTTGCCGAGAGGGAACTTGCGCGAACAAGACATATCCTTCCGGAACATGATTTCGGCGATCTTCTGCTTATCAAGATGCGACTTGAGTTGCAGTGGCTTTCCGAACAGGGGCTTTTCCCTTCTGCGCAGGTTGAGGC
>CAMWMW010000172.1 GCA_947175455.1 uncultured Porphyromonadaceae bacterium
CTTTCTTGACCTCACCACAGGCACCGAAATTACGGCTTCCGCTCACATCAACCAACAACATGACGGTAAGTTCACGCTCCTCTTCATAAACCTTGACATACGGTTTATTATGACGGGCAGTCACATTCCAGTCGATATCACGGATATCATCTCCCGGCTGATATTCTCTGACTTCCGAGAATATCATTCCACGTCCCTTGAAGGCACTGTGATACTCTCCTGCGAAAATATTCTGGCTTAGTCCCCGGGTCTTGATTTCAATTTTCCGGATTTTCTTTAAGAGTTCGTTAGCTTCCATTCAAAATGGTTTTGTGAAGAATGTGTCAAAGGCTGATCAGGGCACTGCGACTTTGTCAAGTATATCAGTTATAACTTCATCCGTGCCGATATTGTTTGCCTCCGCCTCATAGGTAAGACCGATCCTGTGGCGCAACACGTCATGACACACGGCACGCACGTCTTCAGGAATGACATATCCGCGACCCTGCAGGAATGCATATGCGCGCGATGCAAGGGCAAGGCTGATTGATGCACGGGGAGATGCTCCGAAGGATATGATTCCCTGAAGGTCATTGAGCCCGAATTTTGAGGGCTGACGTGTGGCGAAAACAATGTCCACTATATAATTCTCGATCTTTTCGTCAAGATATATTTTTTCTACAATCTTCTGGACTTCTATAATCTCGCGAGGATCTATCACTGGATTGACCGGAGTCTGTTCACCTCTGATATTCTGGCGGATGATGGCTTTCTCCTCCTCTTTGTTCGGATAACCTATCACCACTTTGAGAAGGAAACGGTCTACCTGAGCCTCCGGAAGAGGATATGTACCTTCCTGCTCTATCGGGTTCTGGGTAGCCATTACAAGGAATGGATCAGGAAGCTTGAATGTGTCATCGCCGATTGTCACCTGACGCTCCTGCATTGCCTCAAGCAACGCACTCTGCACTTTGGCGGGAGCACGGTTGATTTCATCGGCAAGAACGAAATTTGCGAAGATAGGTCCTTTCTTCACTTCGAAAGTTTCTTTCTTCACACTGTATATAAGCGTACCAACGACATCTGCCGGGAGTAGATCCGGCGTAAACTGGACTCTGCTGTATTTTGCGGAAACCAGACTCGCAAGAGTTTTGATTGCCAATGTCTTTGCAAGACCGGGCACACCTTCGAGGAGTACGTGTCCATTACAAAGAAGAGCTATCAATAATGAGTCCACAAGATGTTTCTGTCCTACGATCCTGCGATCCATGCCGGTGCGGATCATGCTCACAAAATTACTCTTGGAAGCTATGAGGTCGTTGAGCTCCCGGATGTTTACTGTTTCTTCCATAATCTGGTTGAAATTTATTATGTCCATTTGCTGTCATCGACAGCATTTTATTAATCAACAACTGAAAGTATCCGTATTTCATGCGGTCTCCCAATCGAAATGCAAAAATAGCATTTATTAACTTAATTGAATAATCTTCTCTGTTAAATAACCTTTAACATATGATAAAAATAATGAATCGGGGATATATTGTCAGCGATATCCCCGATTCATGCATTTGTCAGTACAATTTATCAATAGACCTGAAAAAAATCACTTTGTAAAGGCATTCCACCCTTGGGCAGTGATAGGTAACTCAGCTCCGTCACGTGTCACCATTGCCGCACCAAGTTCCGGTTTGGTCACATACCCTACCATGCTGATTCCTTTCAAATCCTTGATCTTGTCATGATCAGTAAGAGGCACTGTAAAAAGAAGCTCATAATCCTCTCCCCCGTTCATGGCGGTCATGACAAGATTCATGTTCAATTCTTCAGCCATTACCGCTGTCTGATAATCAATCGGAATTTTGTCCTCATATATCCGGCAGCCGACACCGGAGGCTTTGCATATGTGAAGAAGCTCTGATGAAAGACCATCGCTGACATCCATCATAGCGGTAGGTCTGATTCCTTTCTCCCTCAACATGGATATGATGTCCTTGCGGGCTTCCGGCTTCAATTGCCTTTCGAGAATATACTCCTTGCCTGAGAAATCAGGCTGAAAAGACTCACCCTCTTTTGCGCCGGCGGCTACTCTGTTTTCACGTTCAAGCAACTGCAACCCCATGTAGGCAGCACCGAGGTCCCCGCTTACACAGATTATGTCGGTCTCTTTGGCGCCATTGCGATAGACAATGTCTTCTTTCGAAGATTCGCCGAGACACGTGACACTGATCACAAGACCTGTGACAGATGCCGATGTGTCTCCTCCGACAAGATCAACTCCATAGATTTCGCATGCCAGACGGATTCCGGAATACAATTCTTCTATATGCTCAACTGTAAAACGACTTGACACACCAAGGCTTACAGTAATCTGCCTGGGTGTTCCGTTCATCGCGTAAATGTCACTGAAATTTACGATTGCTGATTTATAGCCAAGATGTTTCAAAGGAACATAGCGCAAATCGAAATGAATCCCCTCAAGAAGCAGGTCTGTTGTGACCAGAACCTCTTTGTCGCCATACGACAACACAGCGGCATCGTCACCCACTCCTTTTTTCGAAGAGTCATTTTTAAGCGGGAAATCTTTGGTCAGACGGTCAATCAGCCCGAATTCGCCGATACTTGATATTTCTGTATTCCGACTTTCCATCAGATCCTTGCAAGCATCTCTTTAATTACAGTGGTCATCACAGGCTGAGCCTTTACCGCCGCCTTCTGCACTTCCTCGTGTGTGGGCACTTCCTTGATATCTTTGCCTCCAAGGTCTGTAATCACGGAAACTCCAAAAACTTTCATCCCCGCATGGTTTGCTACAATAACCTCGGGCACGGTGGACATACCCACTGCGTCACCACCTATAATACGGAAATATTCGTATTCTGCCGGAGTCTCGAACGTCGGACCGGGAGTGCCGACATACACACCATGCATAAGACGTATGCCCTGCTCGCGTGCTATGTCATCAGCCATATTCACAAGAGCAAGTGAATAAGCCTCTGTCATCGCGGGGAAACGCGGACCGAGTTCGTTATAATTCTTGCCTCTGAGAGGATTCTCGGGGAACAGGTTGATATGATCTGTGATAACCATCACATCTCCTACCTTAAACTCTTTGTTCATACCTCCGGCAGCATTGCTGACAAACAGTGTCTCCACACCAATCTCCTTCATTACTCTCACAGGGAAAGTAACCTCTTTCATGTCGTATCCCTCATAGTAATGGAAACGACCCTGCATTGCCATGACATATTTGCCTCCGAGATTTCCGAATATAAGTTTGCCGGAATGTCCCTCGACTGTAGAAACAGGGAAATTGGGTATTACATGGTAGTCAATCTCCTTGACAACCTCGATGTGATTGACAAGGTCTCCGAGACCGGTGCCGAGTATCACACCTATTTTGGGGAGCGTTCCTACCTCTTTACGAATATAATCAGCAGTTTCTTTTATTTTCTCCAAATACGATTTTTCCATTTGTTTTCGATTTAGGGTTATATATTTTTAAATAATAATTGAAATTCCATTTGATTCTCAGCCTGTTTTAACACAGCCTCAAAGTATCTTCCACTTCCAGACCCGGAACAACTGATCCGGCAAAAATCCCGGTGAATGGAAACCCTCCGATATACAAAACAATTTCTGACGAAAAAGTATCAATCGGAAATAGAATCTATCGACTTCTTCAAGTCTGTGATAAAATCCGAACTGTCAAGACCATTGACCATTTTGACCGCAATCGGTATGAAATAACATATCTGCTTCAGACGTGTGGGGAAATACGGATTATAAGCCAGTCTGACAGCATCTTTCTCGGTTGTCAGTATTATTTTACGTTCACCGGGAAGAGAGTCAAACTTCGTCTGGATACTTTCAAGATCATCTCTTGAGAAATTATGATGGTCAGGAAAATGACAGACTTTCATTTTGAATGGATAATTCTTGAAATGCCGCACAAACCCGCGGGGGTTGGCAATTCCTGTCAGCAAAAGAACTGTATCGTTTTTTGTAAAATCTCCCAGAGATGCCTGATATGGCTCGTCATCCGGAAAAACCGGCAATAATCCTCCGTATGTATAACGTGAGAAATAAAGCTTCTGAAATTTCATCAGATCAAGATTCTTCTGAACAAGCCGGAAGTCAAGAGGCATGATGTCTTGCGGACACTTGGTAACAATGACCATATCCGCTCTGTTTACCTGATGGGTACTTTCCCTCAGCCGACCCAGCGGAAGCAGATGATCGTTATATACGGGGCGGCTGTAATCCATAAGCAAGACAGACACTTTGGGCTTTACATACCTGTGTTGGAACGCATCATCAAGAACAATAAGTTCTATGTTGGGAAACTGTTTGATCAGTTCGCGTATTCCCTTGCGCCTGTCCTCGCAAACAGCCACTTTAACACGCGAGCCGAACTTATGATAAATCTGGAGCGGCTCGTCACCCACACTGTCCGGTGTACTGTTGGAATTCGCAAGAATGAATCCTTTCGTCTTGCGTTTGTACCCGCGACTTAACACAGCTGTATTGTAATCCATCGCCAGCATACCGACAATATATTCCGTATGGGGCGTTTTGCCGGTTCCGCCTACCGTAAGATTGCCGACACTGACAATGGGCACACTGAATTCCTCCTGAGGCAGAATCCGGTTGTCAAACATCCAGTTGCGCACAGCGGTGACACTCCCGTATATCCACGATAACGGAGTAAGAATATATTTCAATATTTTTGTTTTTGTCTCAGGTGTCATGTCAATACAGTGCCTACAGCTGACAATTATATAGAAATTATCAATTTCCTAAAGTCACTTCAAATTCCGGCATACGAGCCAATATGCGGTTGCGAGAAAGGATTTTCCTCGCTATATGCATTCCTGCCTCATCTAAATCACCGTCTGAAACAGCTTTCATCATTTTTACAGCCTCAATATCGCCCATAGCGATCACATCCCAAAACGAAGGCTCGTAAACGGGATAGACGGACACATCGTATTTGCTGTAGATGTCAGCTTTTTTTGCAGTCCACTCAATTGCATCCTTAAGAGAACCAAGCTCTTCAACGTGTGCTATTTCATTAGCCTTCATTGCATTCCATACACGTCCTTCC
>CAMWMW010000173.1 GCA_947175455.1 uncultured Porphyromonadaceae bacterium
TTATCATATCAAGTTGCAAACTGGAATCCCAACATTCGCACTATAAGGATTAAAAACCTTTTCATGATGTTAATTTTTTATTGCAAATTTAATAGAATTATCATCTATCATCCAAAATAAAAATCTATCATAGCATAAATATGACACATACTATATAATTGAATATAAGCTATATATTAAATCTCCTTAAAATAGATTCTATCACAACCTATTTACACATATCACGACACTTGCCGGAAGCGAAATCCACGTTTATCGGGCTGCGCCCGATAAAGTAAATGTTGAAGAGAATTTTGTAACTTTGTAGAGGATTTTGATCATAACGGCATGAAGATATTATCATACATAGCAGTGTTCATGACATTTTGGGTACTGAATTTCGGTTGTTCGCGACATGGATCGGAAACAGACAAAGTTCTCAATTCCGCTGACAATTTAATGCAGGTTTACCCTGATTCTGCGTTGAGAATGTTAAGACAGCTTGAAGGATCCACGCTGAATGCATCCAGTAAAGCTCGTTATACATTGTTGTTGACTAAGGCACAAATCAAAAGCAACGAATTCATAGAATCTGATTCTATTATCAAGATTGCATACAATTATTATAATAATTCAGGCGACAGTCTGGAAATGCAGTCTGCTTATTATTATGGGAAGATACAATATGAGAACATGCATCATATGGGAGAAGCCTTAATTGCCTTAAGAAAGGCTTATGTTATTGCGACTACCACTCATTCCCATTTATTTGCCGGATTAAGCGCAATGTCTATAGCTCAGATATATGGCATATTACATAAAAGTGGAGAAGAATACAAATGGGCTGATATAGCAGTTCGCAATTTTATAAAAATTGATCAATTCAAACTGGCACACTGGGCAGAAATTTCGATATCCAAATCTCTTATAACTAATGGGAAACTAAATAAGGCAGCTGATGTTCTTGAATATGTTGATAAAGAGACATACGAAACGGAACCGCAATACAGACATATTGCATTAAAGATTAAGGCAGACATTGAAAAAGCTCAAAAGCGGTATGATTCATCCAACGTAATATTATCTATTTTATACAATGATGACTATTTATTTAATTGTATTGATTGGTGCAAAGTATCTGAAAATAATTGCCACCTGAACAATTTTACCAAGGCTTCTCAGGCTTTAGATTCTGCAAAAATAAGAATAAAGGACACTTATGATCAATTATATTGTGACTACCTCAGTGCCATCCTATTAAATAGGCGAGGTAATTATAAAGATGCTTCGGACATCGCCATAAAATGGGGGAAGAATTTGGAAAGGGAATTTAATTCCCAATTTAATGAAGATGCTACAAGTCTACTTGAGGAATATCTCACCAAAGACGCTGAAAACGCGAGAGAACGAGCTGATATTCAGAAATTCAGAGCAGTTACATCTATTATCATACTCGCGCTTGTAATATCTGTGGCATTAGTACTGATTGTTACTTTGCGCATTAAAAATCAAAGAGATAATGAAAGGGTAAAAAATCTACAGACTGATATTTCTCGGCTTAAAACAGAATTAAATTCGATCAGGAGCAATCACTCTAAAAGCAATGAAAACACAATTGAATATATCCGAAGTATGGATACCCTTTATAAAAACGGTTTCAAATACCTCACCTCAAAACAAATTATAAACAAACTCCCCAAGGATGTGCGTGAAGCCCTTGAAGAGATAAGGAACGAGGAGAACATTGATATAATAAACAATTGCATTGATTCCATATGCGAGGAATGGATAATTAAATTCACCAAGACCTTCACCAGTCTGGAACAATTCCAGTATCAACTGGCGAAATATCTACACCTGAATATCTCACCTCAGATGATAGCCATGTTGATGAAACGTAACACATTGGATGCCGTTTACAATCTAAAGAGCAGACTTAAGAAACGTCTGAAAGCCGACAATCCCGAAGCTGCAGAGCATTATATCCGCGAAATCTTTAGTAAACGCGAAATCAAAAACCTATCGGAATTTAAAGCGCGGGAGGAGAAGCAGGGGGAGAAGGAGGAAGATTGCCGAGAGCGACATGATGAGACCGCCCATGGTGCCGGCGGCAAGGGGAAACCAGAAACCTTCCATGGTGTCGCCTAAGAGGAAGGGGATAAATCCCAAGACCGTGGAGAGCACGGTCAGCAACACTGCCGTGATCTTGCGCCGGAACGCACGAATATATAATATTACCGGTCTTCCACCTGCCGGAAGACGTTTTCGCATCGAGTTATATTCGTTGATGATGTAGATGGCGGCGTTGACAGTAATGCCGCAAAGAAGAATCATTGCCGCGAAACCACCCTTGTCAAATTTAAGTGAAAACAGATAGAAGGTGAGGAACACCCCTATGAATGACACGGGGATGACGAGAATCACGGCAAGTGGCTGTCTCAATGAATTAAACAGAATTGATGATATGAAGAATATGATTACCGCTACCAGAGCCAGAAGCCAATACTTCTCCCCGCTTATCTCATGATTCCATTTGTATTCTTCCTTTTCGGCATGATATCCCAAGGGCAGTGTGGGCACATAAGCGGCAAGAATATTGTCGAGCACCCTTTCCCCGGCTTTGCTTGAGCCGATATATTCATATTGCAGACACAGAATGTATTCCTGATCTTTCTTCACCACATCAGGGGGTGTCTGCCTCTTCTCAATGGTGGCATAATCGGAAAGTTTTATTTCCCTGCCGCCCGCACGCATGGGATGGTTCATGAATCCCCACACATCACGGTCATTTTCCGTAGAGTTTAGACGTATGTATTCCGCGCCGTCATGTCCCGCCACGAATCCCGCGCTGATATTTCGTCCTGTCTCATGCTTTACCGCGCGAAACAGATCCGACACCGTCAGACTGTCTTTTGCAAGTCTCACGCGGTCTATGTCAAGATAAAATTCCGTATAATCCTCTTTATAATAAGAGAATTCAGAGTTTATCGTCACTTCCTTGATGCGTCTGAGATTCAGCAATGTGTCGGCAAGTTCGCGTGCCCTTGCCGACAGCTCATCATAATTATATCCACGCATCTTAATCCTGTAACTTCCGGCTCCCTCCCTGACATCATTATTGAACCCCTGGTCTTCAAGACCGTATACGCTCCAGCTTCCGCCTCCCAGAGTCAAGGCTTTCGACACCACATCAGACTTGAGTCTGTAAGGATATTCCCGCTGATATTCCGGTTTGAAATATATGGAAACCGATGCCCTGCGCGGTCCCGACACATATGTCTGGAACTGGCGTATCCCCTCCTGACCGCTCAGGAATGCCTCCATCTTCGAAATCAGGACATTCATCTGGGACAATGTGGCTCCATTGGGTAGACTTGCCGCAATCTCGAGAACAGGCTCGCGGTCATTATTGTCAAAATATCCACCTTCATACACTTTGGTGACAAACACATGGACCGACCATCCGAATGCCGCGGCAAAGATAATGAACACCATCCACCTGAAGCGGCAGAGAACGGTCAGTATCCTGCCATATATCCTATAAATCCTGACGACCGGACGCCGCTTCCGTTTATTTGATTTCCTGAGCACCAGTCCCATCCTCTCCACAAGAGCGGGCACGAGAAACAGCGCAACGGCAAGAGACACCCCGAGATTGACAATCACCACAACCGTAAAGTCTTTCAACGAAAGGAGTGTCTTCTCATCGAGGAAGAACACTACAGTCAGAGCACCGACTGTGGTAAGCGTTGCAGCGAGCACAGCGGAGAACGCCCGCAGCGTGCGATGTCTCGACACATGCTCTGTCATCACTATCAGATTGTCGATCACGAGGTTCAGCGATATCGTTATTCCGGCAAGCGAATAAAGCTGTATCTCCACCCGCAGGAAATAATAGGCAAGAAAGGCGATAGCCATATTGACCGCAAGACTGATGGCGATGATGAGCAGATAACGGAGATTCGCCGTTATCACAGCCACGAAAACCAACAACAACAGTATCGTCAGGGCGGTGCGGAAATATATCTTGTCCATCTCCTCGGCAATTGATTCCGATGCGTCATGGCTCAGATCCATCATAAATCCATCAGGGAGTGTGATCCCGTCCAAAACTCCCCTGACCCTCTTGCTCAGTTCTATCTGGTTGGCATCTTCTGCAGCCGTTATGTTGAGATAGATTGAATTAAGACCGTTAATGCGGAAATATCCTGTCGGTTCGGCTTCCCTACGAGACACACGCGCCACATCCGACAACGCGACGATGTGCCCGTTGCGTGCGGTCAGAAACACTTTTGCCGCATCAAGCGTATCGCAACCAGCATTCTCCCTTTCGGATATGGCATTCGACAGATCATCAGGCGACAAGCCGAGCGTCGAAAGTTTTTCGGGTGAATAATCCACCCGCCACTCCATAGGCATTGCCCCGGAAAGTTCCACGTTGTCAACACCCTTAAGCGCTATCAGGAGAGGACGAATGCTCTCCTCGGCAAAATTCATGATCCGGTGTGGAGAAAGGGGGGCGTTGACAGTATAACTCATGAAAGGACGCGCAGCCTCGGCGTCAAGTTGCTTCACGGCAATCCGGGGATAGCTTACCCCCTCTGGCAAGGAAGTTCGCGCTTCCCTTACAATCACTGCCGTCTCGAAGCGAGCCTTCTCCATATCCGCGTGTCGGTCAAACTCAAGCGTGACCCGTCCTCCGTTCTTTTTTGACCGTGAAGTGATATGCTTCACGCCCGACACTCTGGCAAGCATTGCCTCCAAGGGAGCCGTGACCTCTGCCTCCACAGTGCGTGCGGACGCACCGGGGAAAGAATAGCTCACACTCACGGAGGGAAGGGTTTCCGAGGGCACAAGCTTTACCGGAAGCAACGGCATCAGCACGCACCCCAGCATAGCCATCGCCAGAAACACGACAATGACTGAAAACGATGATATCCCTCTTTTTTTTCTCATTTCCAATGTAAGAAGCTGTTTAAAAATAAAAGTTAAATTTGGGGCGGCTATCTTACAGTTAAAATTCATTTAAGGCAAAGGAGCATAGCGGGCTATGTGACTGCGCCGCGGATGGATTTTA
>CAMWMW010000174.1 GCA_947175455.1 uncultured Porphyromonadaceae bacterium
AGCAGGCTGCGACAGGAGAGAGCGGATTTCTCCCAGAATCTGTTCATTCTTGTGGAGCGTTACCGCAATCAGATGCGGCAGCTTGAAATCAGCCGACGCGCTGATGAAATCGCTGCACGCCGATATGCCGCGAATGTCGAGACTTTCATGATCGGCAGAATCTCCACCCTTGACCTCAATGATTCACGCGTAAGCAAAGACGAGGCGCGGCAGGAATATATCAACGAACTGTACCTGTTCTGGAATTATTACTATCAGATCCGCAGTCTCACCCTGTGGGACTTCTCCACACGGTCGGGCATTGACGCTGATTTCGAACGCGACATCCGCAACAGATAACCGCCGTAAGCCTGTTGTGTTATCCCGAAAAAAATACTAATTTCGCATTATGATCTTAATTGTTGACGATGACAAGGCAATAAGGCAGTCTCTTGCCCTTGTCCTGAAGCGCAAGGGTTACGAGACCGCGCTCGCCGGTAATCCGGACGAGGCTCTCGCGCTGCTGCGTAATCATAAATTCCGCCTTGTGATCATGGATATGAACTATTCCCTTTCCACCACCGGCGAAGAGGGAATACATCTCCTGCGCAAGACAAAAATATTCCAGCCTGACACACCCGTGATTCTTATAACCGCCTGGGGCAGCATCGAGCTTGCCGTGGAAGGGATGAGATTCGGAGCCTTTGACTTCATAACAAAACCTTGGAGCAACCACCTTCTTCTGCAGAGAATAGAGACGGCGCTGAGCCTGTCTGCCCCTGCTGCGGATTCTGACCGGAATCCGGCGGATTTCGACAGGTGCGGTTTTATCGGCGAAAACCCCAAGGTCAGAGAGCTGCTGAAGACTGTGGAAAGGATAGCCCCTACCGATGCGCCGGTGCTTGTGCTTGGCGAGAACGGCACCGGCAAAGAGCTTATCGCCAACGCCATCCACAAAAACAGCCGCCGTAAAAACGCTCCTTTCGTGATGGTGAATCTCGGAGGAATCTCCTCTTCCCTTTTCGAAAGCGAGATGTTCGGTCATTCAAAGGGTGCATACACAGGCGCTGTCTCCGAACGCAAGGGCAGATTCGAGCTTGCCGACAAGGGAACGATCTTCCTTGACGAGATAGGCGACCTCAGCCAGGACTGTCAGGTGAAACTGCTGCGCGTGCTGCAGCAGCACACATTCGAACGACTTGGCGAAAGCCGCCCTCGAAAAACCGACATCCGCGCCATATGCGCCACTAACGCCGACCTGCCGGCAATGGTCAGGGAACACACCTTCCGCGAAGACCTCTTCTACCGTATAAACCTTATCACTTTGCGCATCCCCCCTCTCCGTGAGCGTCGCGACGACATCCCTCTCCTGACAAGGAATTTCATGGAATCAGCCTCAAGGTCCCACGGCATCCGCTGCCCGGAGATTTCTCCGGAGGCACTCGGCTACCTTTCGCGTCTCCCCTATCCGGGTAATGTGAGGCAACTCAGGAACATGGTCGAGAGAGCGGTGCTGATGTGCGCGGGCGACATATTGGAAAAACGCGATTTCGAGGCAGACGGAAATATCCAGGATGTTTCCGACACCGCCTTGAAAGGAAGTCTTGAGGGCGCTACTCTCGAAGGCCTTGAGGCAGCGGCTATCACCGAGGCTGTCAGAAAGTATGACGGCAATCTTTCAAGAGTGGCGGCGGCTCTCGGCATAACACGCCAGTCGCTTTATCGCAAAATTGAAAAACATGGCATCGACATTTCCTGATTCCGGCATATGAGACCATCCGTTATACTGAATATCCTTCTCCTGCTTTCCGCAGCCTGTGCCCCGGCAGCGTGCATTATGCTTCCTTCTCCTGCAAGATGGTGGTGCGCGGGAATTGCCGCGATGTCATTCATACTCCTTATGCTGCTTCGCAGAAGCATCGTAAAGCCGTTGTCGGCGGCACAGCGCGGTCTTGAGCTTCTGCGCGCCCAGGATTTCAACAACCGCCTTATCAAAGTGGGCGAACCGGGCGCCGACCGCATCGTGTCTCTATTCAATGACCTTATGACCCGTCTGAAAAACGAGCGGCTGCGGCTCAAGGAACAGGACACGTTCCTCAGGCTTCTTATCGAGGCGTCGCCGATGGGCATTATTCTGCTTAACCTCGACGGCAGAGTGTCGATGACCAACGGGGCATTCATCAGAATCGCGGAGATCAGTAATGAGGATGGCATAACCGGCAAAAGACTCGACGAACTTGACTCCCGCATTGTCAGAACGCTGCTCGCCATCCCGCAAGGAGAAAGCCGGGTCATCAGGCAGGACGGTTCACGTCTATACCATGGTTATCACCTGCAGTTTATGCAAGAAGGATTTCACCGTCATTTTTATCTTGTGGAGACTCTTACCGATGAACTGAGAACAGCGGAGAAAGAGGCGTACGAGAAAGTGATACGCATGATTTCCCATGAGGTCAACAACACCATGGGGAGCGTGCAGACAGTTCTCGAGACCCTTGCCGAAGACACTTCCGGCGACCCCGACCTGAACGAGACAATTGAAAGTTGCAGGGAAAGGTGTGCGGGCATGTGCGGTTTCATAGATTCTTTCGCGGAGCTTGCCAGAATACCGGACCCTGTACTCAGACAAGTCGACATGGATGCGGAAATCACCAGGATGCTGCCTTTCCTGCGACTTATGGCAACCGACAGATGTGTGATTACCTTCAACAATGAAAACCGCCCTCTCCCGGAAATCGAGAAAGAGCGGATGTATGTCAATGCCGATATGCCCCTTTTGCAGCAGGCTATTGTCAACATCGTGAAAAACGCCGTGGAAAGCATCTCTGAAAACGGGGACACCGACGGAGAGATTCATATCGCCACGGAAATTGAAAACGGCTCTGTCACCTTGACAATCCGCAATAACGGCGCAGTAATCCCCGAAGAAACGGCTTCCCGTCTTTTCAGCCCGTTCTTCTCGACCAAGCGTTCCGGACGCGGGCTGGGACTCACCGTCGTGTCGGAGGTGTTGCGCAGGCACGGTTGCTCGTTCTCGCTGCGCACTGGGCAGGATTCACTGACCCGCTTCACTATCCGCTTTCCGCGGTAAGGTAAAGTGAAGCGCCGCCCAGCCGAGAATGCCTGCAAGAAGCGAGCCAACAAGGATGCCGAGCTTTGAGTCGTTGAGAAGCTGGGAAGTGATTGGGTCTCCGGTGCCGAACGACAATGTGGCTATAAAGAGCGACACCGT
Organism: uncultured Porphyromonadaceae bacterium; assembly: GCA_947175455.1. Lineage (GTDB taxonomy): Bacteria > Bacteroidota > Bacteroidia > Bacteroidales > Muribaculaceae > Lepagella. Next base: position 3,212 of record CAMWMW010000174.1, read on the forward strand.
GAAACCGATACCGCCGAGCAAAGAGACTGCGGCAAGACTTCCCCATGTGGAGCCTTCCGGCATAGGTGCCCATTTCAACAATATGCAGACTGCCGCAAAAAGGAAAATCCCGAGGAATTTACCCCCTATGAGACTTACTATTATAGCCGGGGCGATGCCATGGAACAACTGACCGATCTCCATGTTGCCGAAAAAGATTCCGGCATTGGCGAAAGCGAAAAGCGGTACTATGATGTAATTGACCAGCGGATGCAGCGTATCTTCCATATCCTGGAGCGGAGAGATCACCTTGTCGGAAGACGACTCTATCTCTTTGAGCCAGTTCATCTGCTCTTTGCTCAGAATGGTGCGCGAATTGAGATGTTCGTCATCCTCATGAGCGAAAAACGATATGTTCTGCCTGATGGTCTTGATATATTTCATAGGGGCGTAGACAGGTTTCGCGGGAACACAGAATGCCACAAGCACACCGGCTATTGTGGGATGTATGCCGGCGTTGAGGAAACAGAACCATACGACCGCTCCTAAAAACACATAGAACATCTTTGACTGGATACCCAACTTGCCACCCACAAACAGCACGAGCATACAGGCGGCGGCATACAGCAGCAGCATGTAATCGATATGAGTGCTGTAGAACGCGGCTATGACGATGATGCCGCCTATGTCGTCGACCACAGCCAGGGTGGTCAGAAACACTTTCAGACCTATGGGCACTCGGTTGCCGAGCATGGCGAGGACTCCCAGGGAGAAGGCAATGTCGGTTGCCATAGGAATTGCTGCGCCGCCGGCATATGCGGTACCTTTCGACATGAACCAATAGATAAGCACGGGCACTCCCATGCCGCCTATAGCCGCGATGATGGGAAGCAATGCGTTGCGGAACGACGAAAGTTCTCCCACAAGCACCTCACGCTTGATCTCCAGACCTACAGAGAAAAAGAAAAGCGCCATCAGCGCATCGTTGATAAACGCCATGATCGACATCGGTTCGCCATGATGGCTGAAAAGATTGAAATCTCCTACGCGAAGCTCGACCTCGTTAAGCCATATCGATTCATATATCTCGCGTGTGAACGGCAGATTGACCACCAGCAGTGCCAGCGCGGTCGCGAATATAAGCACATTGCCGCCGCTGGCATAATTCTTTATTGTCTTTTGTGCAGTAAAAAATACAGAAGCCATTTTGGGTAATGATTGGTTTGTGTATAATCGGTTTGTACATAGTGAACTGAATCCTGAACCTCATGCTCAGGATTCAACTCGAAACGGGTTATTTCCCCCCTTTATGCGGGATTGGGATTAAAACGGTTGTCAAGTATGGCGAAAAGCTGTTCGGACGCCTCTTTGGTCTTGACTTTCTCTATGACATCGGTCACAACTCCATTCTCATCTGTCACGAATGTCGTGCGAACGATACCCATATATTCCCTTCCTGCCATCTTTTTCTTTTGCCACACTCCCGCCGATTCGCAGAGAGCATGCTCCGTGTCTGCCACAAGAGGGAAACTCAATGCGAACTTGGCTGCAAATTTATTATGGCTCTCCGGAGAATCTTTGCTCACTCCTATGATCTGATATCCCATCTTCTCGAAAATGGAATAATTATCGCGGAAGTTACAAGCCTCGGCAGTGCATCCGGGCGTGTTGTCTTTAGGGTAGAAATAGATTATAAAACGCTTGCCGGGATAATCAGACAGTTTAACTTCTTTACCTTCGGCGTCAACGCCTAATACATCAGGGAATTTGTCACCTATATTCATAATAGTGTTTACATTAATAAACTGTTTAAATTTAATTCGAAATTTTTTATATAGTGAATCTTGTGGCTTCCTT
>CAMWMW010000175.1 GCA_947175455.1 uncultured Porphyromonadaceae bacterium
GACCCCGCAGTGACCGTGGTTTCAGGTCAGACTACAGCTGCTGCCATCAAACTCAAACGTGAGGTTTCTCTTATGCGTCTCCGCATGAACATCGCCGGTGAAGAGGGCAAGACCAACAACGCCGATGTCAACATGAACCCCGACGGAAAAGTAGACTTCCTCAAAGACGCTTCAGTGATGATAGCCACAGTGCCTGACTACGTGATTCCCATGGCTCAGGACCGCATGGTGAACGGTGAGAAGGTATATGCCGGAACTTCAGGAACATCTTCCGCATCTTCTGTAATCGTAACCGATGCCGTAGAAGGCACACGCCAGTTCTACACAGTCAATCCCACTTCAGGTTACAAAGCAGGCGGCAAGATCATCGGTATCGAAGGCGACGAATACAAGGCAAACGCATGGCGTGACATCATCGTGCTTCCCAACAACAACCGCCAGCAGCTTTCCGGAACATCCGCAAACGAGCCTCTCAAGCAGAACCGTTATCTTCTCATCATCTCTGCAAAGGGTCTTCCCGGACACGTATGCAAGGAGGGAACTCTCACAGAAGAGAAGACAGTATACTGGGTGGGTTACATCAACCAGGGCTTCATCGCCAACACTATCCGCGAGGTCAACGTAATCTTCCGCGACGGTGGTTCAATGGAGCTCCCCGAGCGTCCCGACAACGTGGGTAACCTCACTGTGACAGTAGGTCAGCCCCAGGATTGGGATTCAGCCATCACAGCATCCAAAATCGAACTTTAATCCCTGACATATCCGGAGGAACGAATTCTCCGTTCCTCCGGATACACTTCTAAATCTTCCGCATAACCAGACATACAATATGCGGAAAAATACCAACAATTAACAACAACGACAAATGAGTTTGCGCAGATTCGCGATTCACACCGCATATTGTCTGACAATGCTCCTTGCACTCGGCTCATGCACTTTCGACTATTTCGAAGACGACATGAACTACAAGGTCTTTGTGCCCGAGTTCAAAGAGCGAACCATCAGAAACTGCCGCGTGCTGGTATGGGATAAAAAGACCGGAAGGCTTGTCGGCGACAGATATGCAAGAGTCGGAGCAACCAACGACAATGTGCTTGATGCCGGAATTTTCGCATTCCGCATTCCGCCGGCCAACTATAAGACCTGCGTGCTGACCGACACAGATTCAGTCGGTTTCAACGACATAGCCGATCTGACCACAGCCTCCTTCAGTCTCGACAACGACGGAGACAGAAGATACAGAGAACCGGCATATATGAAATTCGACTATATAGACCGGGAACTTGTGGCACAAGGAATGATAGTCACAGACACGGCGCGTCTTGAGCTGTATCCTGCAATCATAAAAGTGAGATACAGAGGAACGGATGTGTCCGCCGAGGCTGTGAAGAAAGCGGCGATGACCCTTTCCAACACCGCCACGCGGCAACAGATAAGTCTCGACACGATAACTTCCGGACCGGACGATTCATACACGCTCTACAACTACAATGAAGTGGAGCCATGGCCTCAGGCTGCGGAAGGAGCCAAATTCGAGTTTTCAGGACTTCTCTTCCCCACCAAGGAAAACGAACTGATGCACCTGGCGCTCAATATGTGCGATGACGAAGGACACAGCATCCGCAGTTACCGCTTCGCGCTTACCGACCGTGAATCGAAACCAATAACCATCCTGCACGGCAGGGTATTCATAATAGACATTTACAACGAAGGATTCATGATCACCATCGAAGGGTGGGACGAATCAATCCTCGGAGGCTCCGTGGAAATAGACGGAGGCAAAAACAGACATTAATACTCTCTCCACGACACAAGACACGGCTGTCATGCCGTAAGTCGCACCACAAACCTGAAAATGATGAATACGATATTCCGAAATATACTCATCTCCGCTGCAGTCGCCACTACTGCGGTTGCCGCCGACGCGCAGATGATCAAGGTAAACGGGCCGGCAACTCTCGCCGGAACTCCCAACATCGGCTATGAACACGGGCTTTCGCCTCATCTGTCGGTAAGCGCCGATGTAATGTGGCTGCCGTATCTGAGCAAGAAACATGAAGAGGTGTTCCGCTCTTTCCAGATGGCGGGTGAATGCCGTTACTATTTCAAGGCTTCGGAACATATCTACGACAATATGGCAACAGGATGGTATGCCGGTGTATACGCGATGTTCGGCAATTTCAACATCGGTCTCTACCGCCATCACGACATGGACCGCAGTTTCCGCCGTCAGGGGTGGGGGTGTTCGGCAGGTCTCAGCGGAGGCTGGAAATATGAATTCAACCGTCACTGGCAGATGGATATCAACCTCGGAATAGGTTATGCGCATATCCAATATAACAAATACAAGCTCGGAGGAATGTATCGCCATTATCCTCTGAAGCGCAAACAGACCCGCGGATGGGTAGGACCTACAAGATTCAGCATCAGCTTCGGATATATCATCGACTGCGGATGCAGAAAAAACAACGCGAACTGGACACCTCAATCTTGACGCAACAATAATGAAGACCGGAAAATACAGCATAATAGCATTGGCGGCATCCCTGATCTTAGGGGGATGCTCAGCTGATCAGATAGATTCCCCGTCTAACGGAGAGGCGAAACGCCTTATCCTCAAATTCGGAAGAGGGGGATCGGACGCGCTTACACAAAACACGATGCTTTATCAGTTTCACGATGTGGTGAAAGGAAACGGCGCATATGTGAAAAAACCGGAACTCACCATGACCGGAGACCATTCACTCACTTTCACTCTCGGAGAGGGAAGATGGAACTTCGCCCTGGTATCCGGCATGACCGGTGATGTCACAAGCCACATAACCGAACCCGTTTACGGCAAGAAAGCGGAGGAATGCGTGATGTTCCGCAATGATTTCAAGGACGAGAACGGAGGTCTCGCCCAGATGCCCGAGATTTACACAGCTTTCATCAAGGGAGTGGAACTATCCGGAAAATGGGTTACGGATGATCTCACCAATGTAGACCATTTCGAACCCGACAAAGACTACAATTATCCGGCACAATACACGAGAAACCTGGCAAAAGTGAAGGTGATATTCGAAAAATCCGAATATCTTGATGTCACGGCACTTCAGAACATAGAGATTTCAAACGTCCCCTCCACTCTCAGCTGGGACGGAACCCTTTATCCCTCCAAATATAATCCGGAAATAAGCGAGACACCTCTTAAAGGGAAAATTCCGCTCATGCCCGTGGAAGGGGAGGACGGCAGAATGATAGGTGCGGACGAACTCTCTTTCCTTATTCCGGCACACCGGGGAACCGACTACGCGTCTCCCTCCACCGCCGTGGACACCACCACATCGCTGCTGCACCTTAATGTAGACCTCATATGCGATGACGGTTCCCATGTGGTGAAACGCGATATCGAGCTTCCTCGCGCACCACGCATGAACGGAGTGTACGAGGTCAGGGTATCCTACAACAAGCGTCAGCTTAACGTCTCTACAGAGATCATACCCTGGATTGATGAAAACATGAATGCCGACATAGCCAACCGCTCCATAGTCACAGACAAGGGTGAGGTCGGAATGGCTTGGAAAGACACTATCCGCGTGCAGTGCAAAGACACATATACCGTAACAAAAGCAGCCGACGCCACATGGCTGACAGTAAAAGACCTCGGCGGCAATGCATATGAACTCACGGCAAATGTAGACACTTATGTCGACAACCAGCCCCGCAGCTCATATGTCTCAATCACTACCGGAAATCTTGAGAAGCGCATTCCGGTGACGCAGCGTCCCGACAAGGGCACAATCAACGTGCATCTACAGGACCAGCCTACGGTAAAGGACATGTGGCTCAGTCCTCCCCACAACCAGAAGGAAGTGACAGTGACCTGCACGGGCGGTAACTGGAAAATGCTCGACAATTTCAAGACACAGTCAGTATCGGGCAACGCAGGCGTCACCAACAATGTAAAGGTGACAAGAAAGCCCGACACAGAGATATATGCCGAAGACTTCAACGAGGCGTTCGGCAGAGGACCTGTGGTGTTCAAAAACATCCAGACCCTCGACACCGACACAATCTTCGTCGACAATCTGTTCATCGGCGCCCGCGACGAGGTGATAGAGATCGCGCAGCCGACCACGCGCAACGACACCATCACCACAACAACCGATGTCGCCGTCTACGGAGGTCTGGCAGATGTGGTGATCAAGAGTCTCCCCACTTTCATCGGCTCCTCGGGAACCTATTACGACAAAAACACAGGTGTGTTCACGTTCCGCTCCATAAAGCATCCCACCGGCGACGACCAGTGGGGCGACATCGTGCTGGGACACAAGTCCGACCCCGACTATACCGTCACTCTCCCCATCGACCAGGCGATCCTTGTGGTCATCCCCGAGTTCGACTTCTTTGTGGTGAAATTCACATGGGGAGCAAAAGATGTCGACATCAAATGCGGATTCAAAGACAACCCCACATCAGTGGTCTACAGAAACAAGACTTTCAACACATCCGCGGTAAGCGAGCTTAACAACAAGTTCGTGGGATGGAGTCAGGGAAGTAACACATCTTTCGCCGGCAAAAGAGTGCTCACCTGGGGCGGAGACGCCACCGGAGGTCAGGGCGAGACCGTCTACTTCAATGCCCGCGAGATCAACGCATATCCCTACCCGGGGCAGAAAGGGGTGGATGTGAACGCAAAGAACCTGATTCCCAGAACGCTCGACCTCGGACTTGCCGCAGGATGGTATACCAGTGGCGCATCGGGAAACATCACCTGCACCATCTACTGCTATCTTGGCGGAAGCATGAGCCAGTCGGGAACCAACTTCAACAACAACGGAGGCACCACTGTGTTCACCGCCTCCAAGACCTACAACCTCCGCGCAGGACAGACCAAACCCAAGGGATCATATCTGCGTTTCTGCACCATCACCTACGACCGAAAGAAACACTCGGCAAATATCAAATGGGACGGATCAACCATTATATAATATCACTAGTGTCCCATAAAAATGGGAGCTGGTTAAAAATTAAATAAATTTGGTCCA
>CAMWMW010000176.1 GCA_947175455.1 uncultured Porphyromonadaceae bacterium
CATGGGACTGCTTGACAAGGATGAACTTAAAAAACTGTATGATTCCGGAGTTACCCGCTATCACTGCAACCTTGAGGCAGCTCCATCATATTTTTCTCAGCTATGCACCACCCACACCGTGGAAGACAAAATCAAGACAATCGAACTTGCCCGCGAGGTGGGATTCGAGGTGTGCAGCGGCGGAATAATCGGGATGGGAGAATCAAGGCGGCAGCGCATAGAGCTTGCCCTTGAACTTCTGCGGGTAAATCCGCATTCGATACCGATCAACCTCCTCTGCCCTATCCCCGGCACTCCGCTTGAAAACGCGGAACCGATTTCCGAAGAGGAAGTGCTGAACACCATATCATTCTTCCGGTTCATTCATCCCTCCAAGATTCTCAGGTTTGCCGGTGGACGCGCCAAACTGTCACGCGAGACCCAGCTCAAGGCTCTGCGCATCGGTATGAACGGCGGTGTGATGGGCGACCTTCTCACCACTATCGGCTCCAAAGTCGCCGATGACAAGGAACTGATAGAAGAAGGAGGTTATGATTATTAATACGGACTGTGAGTCTCGTCTGCCGAAACGTTACGTAAAACAGGTGCGCATGAGCCTCAGATTGTTGATATCCTTTGTGCTGGCGTGCTCCGCAGCGGCGGCAGCGGCAGAAGATCCAGACTCGATTGCAGACGTGGAGACCCTGCAGGAGGTGGTGGTTCAATCACGCGGAACCCGAAAGCTGCGCTACAACGCCGGCAATACAGAACTGATAACCGCCGCCGAACTCACACGTGCGGCATGCTGCAACCTCGGGGAAAGTTTCACCACAAACCCCTCGGTAGACGTAAGCTACACCGATGCCGCCACGGGGGCACGCCAGATCCGGCTGCTCGGTCTCGCCGGCACATACGTGCAGATGCTTACAGAAAATATCCCCGCCTTCCGCGGAGCCGCATCACCATTCGGTCTCGGATATATACCCGGACCCTGGATGCAGTCGATTTCCGTATCAAAGGGTGCCAGCTCCGTAAAGAACGGCTATGAATCGATAAGCGGTCAGATCAACGTGGAGATGCGCAAGCCGCAGGCAGAACCCTCTCTTGCCGTAAACGGTTATCTCGACCACCGCGGAAAAGCCGAGATAAACGCCTCCGGCAACATGCATCTCGGCAAGAGATGGAGCGGCGGTCTGCTCCTTCATGGAGAAAACAGCTTCAGATCGCATGATGACAACGGCGACGGATTCATGGATATGCCCAAGGTCAGACAATTGTCAATGATGAACAGATGGGCTTATCTCTCAAACAACTATGTTTTCCAGCTCGCTGCCAGATATCTTGACGAATCAAGAGAGAGCGGACAGGACAGGCATGGCGGTCATGCGGATACGAACACCGGGGAAACGCCGCTCTACAAAATAGACATCAATACAAAAAGAGGCGAGATATTCACTAAAAACGCCTTTATTTTCGATAAAGAAAACGATGGAAATGTCGCTCTTATAATATCAGGCTCCTACCACAGCCAGAATTCCGTGTATGGCGCGAAATTCTATGACATAGACCAAGGGAATGTATATTCTTCGCTTATGTTCGAGCGCAAATGGAATGAGCTGCATTCTCTTTCTGCAGGCCTGAGCCTGAACTATGACCATTACCGTCAGCATTACCTCCTTGATGCCGCAGAATCCGCACTCCGTTCGAAAGAAATCGAAGCTGTCTCGGGAGCCTACGCCCAATATACGCTCAATCTCGATTCCAGACTTATAGCGATGGCGGGAATACGATATGACTACAGTTCACGTTACTCTTCAATGTTCACACCGCGACTGCATATAAGGTGGAATCCGAATGACGACTGGAGCATAAACGCGTCTGCCGGGAAAGGTTACAGGGCACCTCATCCTCTCGCCGAGTTCAACTATCTCCTTGCCTCCTCACGCAAAATTGTAATCCAAAACAATCTGCCGCAGGAATCCGCATGGAACTATGGAGCGGGGGCATCATGGACTCCTTCATTCTTAAACGGCAGGATCACTCTTTCCGCCGAATATTATTTCACGGACTTCAACCGCCAGCTCTGCGTCAATTTCGACTATGACCCGCATGAAGTCAATATATACGCAATCAACGGAAAATCGCGCAGCCACACATTCCAGACTGAACTGACCGCCCGCATACTTCCGGATCTGACATTTACCGGCGCATACCGTCTTACAGATGTCCGCACCGACTATGGCAGGGGCATGGAACCACGCCCACTCACCTCCCGCTCCAAAGGTCTTTTCACTGCAAGCTGGTCTCCGAGAATGGGGCTGTGGCAGGTCGACGCCACACTCTCGGTGAACGGAGGAGGACGCATGCCCCGGCCTTATACGCGAACCGACGGAAACCTTTCATGGAACCCTGATTTCAAGACTTATTGCACACTCAATGCCCAGATAACACGCAACTTCAGACATTGGGCGGTATATATAGGCGGCGAGAACCTTACCGGTTTCACACAGAAAAATCCGATCATAGGCGCGGACAATCCATGGGGACCGGATTTCGATTCGACAATGATATGGGGACCTCTTCACGGGGCAATAGTATACGTCGGATTCCGTTATAGTTTTACAAAGTATTAGATGAACAGAATTCAAACAACTTCAGTATAAAACTTTGGAAACTGTCAGGATCGTGTCAATCCGGACAGTTTCTTAACTAACCAAAACGAATATGAATATGAATATGAAGAAGTTACTTTTAATTTTAGCAGCTATAGTCATAGCTGTCAGCGCGAATGCAAAATCTGCAAACGACACCACCGTATGCTTCACGATTTCTCCGGCGATGTCTTGCGTCAACTGCGAGAACAAAATCAAGACCAACCTCCGTTTCGAAAAAGGCATATCAGCAATCGAGGCAAATGCCCCAGGCGACAAAGTGTCGGTCAAATTCAACAGAAGCAAAACCAACGAAATCAAAATAGCCAAGGCGTTCGAGAAGATCGGCTACAAAGCGACACCGGCATGCAGCAAAGACAACAGCACCTGCCGCAAAAACAAGAATACAGGATGCGGCAACGCTTGCTCAGGTGAAAAAGCTTGCTCAGGTGAAAAAGCTTGCTCAGGCAAAAAAGCCTGCTCCGACGAAAAGTCCTGCTCAGGCAAAAAGTCCTGTTCCGACAAAAAAGTCTGCTCCGGCAACAAGAAATGCGAGGGCAAATAAACCATTCTGGCTCATACGTGTTATCTATTGTAAATACGAATGCCATAAGGAATGGCAGGATTCCGGCTGTTTTTATGCATTCAATCAAATTTAAATGTTGAACACGATGAAAAAATTATTAATGGTTCTCGCGATGCTGATAGGAATCGCAGGATATGGTTTTGCCAAAGACATTTATGCCCATGACGCGTCAGCACTTCCCAAAGCCGCTCAAACCACCATTGCCAACAACTTCAAGGCGAAGGTCAGCGTAGTCAAGATCGACAAGGATTTCGGACGTGTCACCGAATATGAAGCAATTCTTGCCGATGGCACTGAAATCAGTTTCGACCGCGATGGAAACTGGGACAACATCGAGGTCAACAATTCCAAATCCGTTCCGGCAGCTCTTGTTCCCAAAGGGATACGCAATTTCGTAGCAAAACAGCAACCCGGTCAGCGCATAGTAGGCATTGACAAGGAACGCAGCGGATACGATGTGGAACTATCCAACGGCATTGACATGAAATTCAACAAGGCAGGACAGTTTCTCCGCTATGATGACTGACGTCAGGAGAGCGACCGCACGAACATTACAGACACACCATACTCTACCGGTTCTCATGAGAGGATATGATAAGCGGGGACGACATTTTTACAGATGCCGTCCCCGCTTTAAAAAGATTGTGCAAGTCTTGTTCCTCAAGTAATCAATAGTTCTTTGCCTCTATCTCGAAATATGCACGTTTGTGGTTGCATACGGGGCATACTTCGGGAGCCTGTTTGCCGATGTGGAGGTGTCCGCAGTTGCGGCAGATCCATACAGTGTCACCCTCGCGTGAGAACACGATGCCCTGCTCTATGTTCTCAAGGAGCTTACGGTAACGTGCCTCGTGATGACGCTCTACCTCCGCAACGCCTCTGAATTTCTTGGCAATCTCTATGAAGCCTTCTTCCTCAGCCTCCTGCGCCATGCGGTCATACATGTTTGTCCACTCATAGTTCTCCCCTTCCGCAGCATCGCGAAGGTTTGTCATGGTGTCACTGATATTGCCGCCGTTGAGAAGCTTATACCACATCTTGGCATGCTCTTTTTCGTTCTGTGCAGTCTCTTCGAAAATTGCAGCAATCTGCTCGAAACCGTCTTTTTTCGCTTTTGACGCAAAATATGTATACTTGTTACGAGCCTGTGACTCACCTGCAAATGCTTCCTGAAGATTACGCTCTGTCTTTGTTCCTTTCAAATCTTTCTGATCTTTCATTTCATTATAGTTTTTGAGTTATATTTCTGATTATTCCAACATAAGTCTGTTTCAGTCTGTTTATATTTCCAATGGCTTATGCGTTACGCTCCGCACATGCGGGACACAGCCCTTTGTAGCATACCTCCACACTCTCGAACACGAATCCTTTCATTTTCCTCACATCTATATGATGAGGCAATTCCGTGTCGAAAATTTTTCCGCACCTGCGACATATGAAATGTCCGTGTTCCGGCTGAGGAGCCAGATCATATCTTTTGTTCCCGCTCTCTATCTCAAGCTCCCTTACGAGTCCGCAGTCAGCCAGCGCATGAAGCGAGTTATAGACAGTGGTTCGCGAAAGCGACGGAAACCTCTGCCATAGATTTGAATAAATCTCCTCGGCAGAAGGATGAAGGCGGGAGTTCGCGATAAGGGAAAAAATCGATATTCTCTGAACTGACGGACGCAACCCCGCGTCATGAAGCATGGTCGCCAGTTCCGATTCGCTATATTGATTTTTCTCCATATGCAGCCCTGTTG
>CAMWMW010000177.1 GCA_947175455.1 uncultured Porphyromonadaceae bacterium
GAGCTGGAACCAGTTCGTGCCCACCGGAATCCAGGAATCTTATCGCAACTACAGCGAGGATGCATATGCCACCCAGCAGAGATTCAACGAGACCCAGTGGCAATGGGACAACACCATCAGCTATGACAAGACGTTCGACTATGTGCATCGTGTGAACGCGTTCTTCGGAACATCCACTTCGCGCAAGACCTACAGCGATCTGAAAGGGGAGGGTCGCAAATTCGCTTCGAACGATCTCGGTTATCATGGTCTTTTCGGAGCATCCGTGCCAGATGAACGCAAAATATACAACAGTTGTGTGGCAAACTCCCTTATGTCGTATGTGGTTCGTGGAAACTATTCTTACGATTCCCGTTATTACGCAACATTCACAGGGCGCTGGGACGGAAGTTCCAAATTCGCAGAAGGACACCGCTGGGGTTTCTTCCCCTCGTTCTCACTTGCCTGGGACATCACCAACGAGCACTTCTTCCCGAAACTTCCGCAGATCAACCAGATCAAGCTTCGCGGAGGTTACGGAGTGGTGGGTAACCAGGACATCGGCGACTTCATGTATGCCACGCTTTATTCACCTCCCGCTCCATCGAACACAACACCCTCCTACGGTACCGATGGTCGTCGCGGAACTCCCGACATCACATGGGAGAAGCAGAAGCAGACAAACATCGCTCTTGACATGAGTTTCTTCAACCGTCAGCTTAACGTGACTGTAGAAGGATACTTCATCAACAACTCAAACCTTCTGTTGTCGCACAGCCTTCCCAACACCTCTGGTTACACTTATACCGTAGAGAATGTCGGTGAACTCCAGAACAGGGGTATGGACCTCACCATCGAGGCGACACCGATACGCACTCAGGACTGGACATGGAATATCAGCGCCAACCTCGGCTTCGACCGCAACAAGGTTACAAAACTTTATGGCAACGTTGACCGTATTCTCGGCAACTGGCGTTGGGACAATACATTCGTAGGAGAGTCACTGAGCAACATCTATACTCTCAAATCGGGCGGTATCGCCAACGAATGGAACCGCAGCGAGTGGGAAGGCATCAACTACAACGGACGCACAATCGGTCTTGGAGACCTTTATGCTCTTGACATATCCGGTCCCGATGGCAAGCCTGATAATGTAGTCGATTCTTATGACCGTTATATCTACGGCAGACTCGATCCCAAGTTCTACGGCGGTTTCTCCACAGACGTAACATGGAAGGGACTTTCTCTCAACGCTGTGTTCAACTATTCTGTGGGCGGACACAAAATCAGCGAATATTACGAGGGGCTCATAAGCTCGATAGGCGAGAGCCATGCGTCTCCCGATCTTGTCAACTCATGGACACCGGAAAATACAAACGCATATTTCCCCCGCCGCATGAGAAACGCAACAGGCTACAGCGCATATGGAGCCGGAGACACGGACCGTTACATTCAGGACTCATCTTTCCTGCGTCTCTCCACACTCTCGCTCTCCTACAGCCTTCCCAAGAATATTCTCAACAAAATACGTTTCAACAACCTGCGGTTCTATTTCACCGCAAGCAACGTATTCTGCGTGACAAAATACAAAGGATTTGATCCCGAATATGGCGACGGCAGCGGATATTTCCCCGCAGAGCGCACCTATACAATCGGTCTTTCATTCAGTTTGTTCTAACAATTCCAATATCAGAAAAGATGAAATCACTTAATATATTCAAATACGGGCTAATCGCATTGATGACGCTTCCGGCTCTGACGTCATGCAATGACTTTCTGGATGAAAAGCCGAAGACAGCCCTGACCGAAGACCAGATATATTCTTCTCCCGAATATGCTGAGACGAGTCTTCAGAACTGCTATAAAAGATGGCGTGAATCATTCTCCGGCAATCTCCATCTCCTACTCGTGGGTTCGGACGAGATTCAGTCGGGAGCTTATCAGGCTCTCAAGGAGGACGGCATGCGACGCGGATCTCTTGACCGATACGACGCGCTCCTGACCTCGGAAGTGTCATATGTGGAGACACACTGGAGCAACCGTTGGCCTGCGGTAGGTGAGTCAGCAAAGCTTGTCAAGGCACTCAGACCGTTGCGCGACAATTCCGATTACGAGGGTCAGCTTTACGGCGAATCCTGCTTCATCCGCGCAGGTCTGTCAATGGAGCTTGCAATGATCTACGGCAGGATACCGATTCTTGACCTCGAACGTATCGAACAGCTTACCTATGCCCGTCAGCCCATGAAGGATGTATGGCAGTTCATAATCGATGACCTCAAGGAAGCTGTAAACTATCTCCCTGATATGAGTCAGCCCGAGCGTGCCAACCGTTATGCGGCGCAGATGCTTCTCGGTTACGCATACATGGCGGCTCCCGAAGAGACCGGACTCCGTGATTTCACACTTGCCTCGCAGGCATTGGGAGAAGTTGTCAACGGCGGACCATATAGTCTGGTGGAGTATTATGATCTCTGGGACTATAATATGAAGAATACTCAGGAATCGATCTTCGAATGGCAGTTCGATAACGCGTGGCCCAACAACAATGCTGTTCAGTTCGCTCTCGGCTCCCGCGCCGTGCAGTCGTTCTTCGGCGATGCATGCTACATGTCCGGTTACGACCATGCCGTTCCCACGGTCTGGGCTTACAGTGATGTCGAAGACGGCGGTATCTGGGAGGACGGTGATATCCGTCGAGACGAGAACATACGTTATGACTTCGAATACTACGGACGCACCCCCGACCTGTCGAATATCTCATGGGAGGATATAGGTGACGACCACGACGAACTCAAGCCTCACATCAAGAAATATGAGGATTTCCGCACTGACACACACTCCGGAATGGGTTTCAACAATATGTGGAACTCAGGTAAAAATATCCCTTATCTCCGTCTGGGCAACGCCATTCTTCTCTATGCCGAGGCTCTGAATGAGATCGGTCAGACTCCGGAGGCGGTAAAGCAGGTGAACCGTGTGCGCCGCCGCGCATGGGAGAACAGTCTGCCTGCCGACAAGGCATGGAGCGAGGGTATGTCGCAGACTCAGTTCCGCGACGAGATAATGACGGAACGCGTGCGAGAACTCTTCGGAGAACGCTGGCGTAAGTTCGACCTTGTGCGCACCGGCAAATTTGTGGAATATGTCAAGACCCGCAATGAATGGGCAAAACGTTCAGGCACGATTGCGGAATACAATAAGGTATGGCCGCTTCCTCTTAAGGAACTCGACCAGAATGACGATATTGATTATTCCGATCAGAATGAGGGTTACAGATAATACATAAATCAAACACTATTTTTAGCAAAATGAAAAAACATAATATAATAGCTTGTAGCGCGATGGTAATGGCTATGGTGTCGGCGAATGCCGCCACTAAGCCCTCCCTTGCCAAACTGAATATATCCAATATCTGCCCGACAGGACTTTTTCAGGGCAATATGACTTTTATAGATGCCAATAACGACGGTAATCTTGAGCTGCTTGTCAAAGGTCGCGATGTGCCGAGCGGCTGGGCGACTACAATCCGTCTTCTTTCCGGTGACGGTTATGGTTATAACGCCGGTGTGACAATCAATGACCCCGACGGATGCTCCTGGCAACGCGTGGTTGTTCCAATCGATTACAATGCTGACGGAAACATGGATTTCATTCTCGGCAATTCGTGGAATGCGAAGCTTATGCAGGGTGACGGTTCGGGCAATTTCACCATGGTTGACACTCAGGTGTTCAAGCTTGACGGAGAAATCAGTATTGACGGTGATGACAGCGAGAAATGGTATACAGGACTGACAGCGGTTGCCGATTTCAATGGCGACGGATATCCGGATATCGTAACATTCTGTGGAAATCCCCGTGAAGATCAGGGAGAGCCGGTGCTGTTCATCAACAAAGGCGGCACAGGCGAATTTGAGAAAATGGCAGGAGTCGGTCTGAATCCGCAGCGTGGCGGCACGATTGCTGTCGGAGATTTCAACAACGACGGCTATCCGGACCTTGCAGTTGCCGGGTGGATTGACAATGACCGCATTCGCCTCTACAGGAACGATGGGAAAGGATTTTTCGAGGAGACAATGTCGGCTGAATTTGATGCGCTTGATGCCGGTACAGAAAAGGGATATATAATGTTTGCTGATTTTGACAACGACGGCTGGCTGGATCTTTTTGTTACGGGGGAATCCTGTCCGCAGGGATGGGCAAAACAGGCTGCGGTGTATAAAAACAACGGCGGCACGTCCTTTACGAAAATGAATACAGGTGAATTGCCGGGTGTCAAGGCTTCGGGAGCAGACTGGGGCGATCTTAACGGAGACGGTCTTGTCGACATCATCTATGCGGGTGAGGGAGACAACGGTCAGATAAGTGTGGTCGCCTATGCCAACGGCGACGGCACGTTTACAGCAGTCACAGACCTTATTGCGGGTCACAGAGGTGGAGCTTCCGTCGCAATAGCTGATTTCAACAATAATCTCAAGCCCGATGCGGCAGTGATGGGTTATGGCGACGGCGATCTCTTCGAGCTTTACAACAATGCTACTTCTCGCGGAACATATGCCGCCCCCGGCGCTCCGTCAGACGCCACATGTGTCGCCGACGGCAATAAGACAGTGTTCAGCTGGGAAGCCGGCAGCGACAAAGTGACTCCTGTCGAAGCTCTCCGCTACAACCTTTACGTCAAAACCACAGACGGCAGGATATTCTGCACAGTCCCGGCGGATCCCGCAACAGGCAAATTGCGTCAGGGAGATGTGAGCGCGGCATCGACGGCAAGGACCCGCACTCTCAATATCAAAAAAGAGGATATCGCCGAGTGGGGTGTGCAGACAATCAATTCAGCAAAACTGACAAGCGCTTTCACCAAAGGCGCCGATTCATCCGCAGTGAATGAAATCGAGGGCATCTCCCTCGGCTTGAGATATTCAAACGGTATACTCACAACCGGCA
>CAMWMW010000178.1 GCA_947175455.1 uncultured Porphyromonadaceae bacterium
TGCCCGCAAATGGGATCATGAACCTAAGATGACCCTTATGCCCGAGCGGTGCACGCCTAAGGTAAACGTATATCATGTGTCCTGGGCAAACAACGACTGGGGTTCAAGGATGTACGGCATTCTGACTGTTCCCGTGGCACCGGGCAAATATCCGGCGATACTCAAGCTTCCTGGCGCGGGTGTGCGCGGCTATAACGGCGATTTCACACACTGCGAGAAAGGCTTCATCATACTTGAGGTCGGGATTCACGGCATTCCTGTAAATTTACCGGCTCAAGTATACCATAATTTGTATAACGGTCCGTTAAAAAGATATCACTCCTTCAATATGGAGGATAAAGACCGATTCTATTATAAACGGGTAATCACAGGGTGCGTACGCGCCATTGACTTTATCGAACAGCTGCCTGACTACAACGGATGCCTCGCCACTTTCGGAGGCAGCCAGGGCGGGGGACTTTCGATAATCATGGCAGGAATAGATCCGCGTGTCAAGGGTCTCGTATCCTATTACCCGGCAATGAGCGATATGACAGGCTACACCGCCAATCGTGCCGGCGGATGGCCACACACACTTAAAGACAAGAAATTCCACACGAAGGAAGTGCTGTCTACAATCCCTTATTTCGATGTGTCAAGCTTCGCAAGGGAGGTGAAGGTTCCGGGATTCTACACATTCGGATATAACGACATGGTGTGTCCCCCCACTTCAACCTATTCCGTATTCAATGTGATTGACGCACCGAAAGACATGGAGATTGCGGAAACTACCGAACATTACGCATATGCCGAGAACAGTGCCGCCGCATGGAACTGGGTGATGGATTTCCTCCGCGGATGCTCCGCAGGTAAATAAGACCTCTGACCATACCGATCATAGACAATACCGATTATGAAACGACTTATTTTTTACATATTGCTGACAGTCCTGTTCCCGGAAGCGGTGTCATTCGCCGCCATGACCAACGTATACGGCAGGGACTATCGCCTGCTCAACGGCAGATGGGACGCCATAGTGGATCTCTACGACCAGGGCGACCGCATGAAGGTGTATGAGAACCGCAAGCCGGAAGGCAACACCGATTTCTACGAATACTCTTTCGACGGAGGTCTCAGACTTGAAGTGCCCGGCGACTGGAACTCACAGTCACCCGAACTCAAATACTATGAAGGGACTGTATGGTATGCCCGCCATTTCGATGCAGATCCGAAACCCGGCTGCCGTGAATTTCTCTGTTTCGGAGCCGTGAGCTACCGTTGCCGCGTTTATCTCAACGGACGGGAAATATGCTCGCACGAAGGGGGCTTCACCCCCTTTGAGGCGGATGTCACCGATGTCTTGCGAAAGGGAGACAACTTCCTTGTTGTGGAAGTGAACAACCGGCGCACGAAAGACGCCATTCCGGCATTGGCGTTCGACTGGTGGAACTACGGAGGCATAACACGCGACGTGATGCTTGTGACCGTTCCCGACAATTATGTGGAGGATTATTTCATACGTCTTGACAAGAAAAACCATGACACTGTCAACGTGGATGTGCGCATGTCGCAACCGAAGGCGGGAGTAAAGGTTTCGGTTGAGATTCCGGCACTCGGCAAAACCGTCTCCGGCACCACCGACGCACAAGGCGGTTTCTCGGCAAGTCTGCAATCCAAGAAACTCAGGCTATGGGCTCCTGACGCGCCCGTACTCTATGACGTCAACATAGCCGGAGGAGACGACAGCGTGAACGAAAGAATAGGTTTCCGCGACATCCGCACCGACGGCACCCGGATTCTCATCAACGGCAAACCGCAGTTCATGCGCTGCATATCCTTTCACGAGGAGATTCCGCAGCGAATGGGGAGGGCATGTTCCAAAGCCGATGCAGTGACGCTTCTCAGCGAGGCGAGAGACCTCGGAGTGAACATGATACGTCTTGCGCACTATCCTCAGAACGAATATACCGTAAGACTCGCGGAGGAAACGGGAATACTGCTGTGGCAGGAAATTCCGATATGGCAGGGTATCGATTTCACCGACAATGACACCCGCGACAAGGCTCAGAAGATGCTCACCGAGATGATCAACCGTGATAAAAACCGTTGCGCGGTCGGATTCTGGGGTGTGGCAAACGAGACCAAGCCCTCGCCTGAACGCGATGCGTTTCTGGAATCTCTGCTCGCCACGGGACGCGGCATAGACACCACGAGACTCTACGTGGCGGCTTTCGACCTTGTGGAGTTTGACAAAGAGAGGAAGATCTTCACTATGGATGATCCGTTCACCCGCAATCTTGATGTTGTGGCGGTCAACAAATATATGGGATGGTACCATCCCTGGCCGTTGTCGCCCGCCGAATCAAAATGGGAGGTGAATACCGACAAGCCTCTTATCATTTCGGAATTCGGCGGCGAGGCGCTTTACGGGCAACCGGGCAGCCGCGATGTCGTGAGTTCCTGGAGCGAGGATTATCAGGCACGCCTTTATGAAGACAACCTCCGGATGTTCGAGAATATCCCCAATCTCGCGGGTGTGTCACCCTGGATTCTGTTTGATTTCCGGTCACCCTTCCGTTTCCACCCGACCAATCAGGAAGGCTGGAACCGCAAAGGACTCGTTTCCGACCGCGGACAGCGCAAAAAGGCGTGGAAAATAATGCATGATTATTACCTGAAGAAGAAACTCGAATATGAAAAGTAGAATCGCCCTTTCTCTCTTAATTCTCCTGTGTGTGACGGGCATCATGAATGCACGGACACTCAGAATCCTTGCCATAGGCAACAGTTTCTCACGCGATGCCATAGAGCAGAATCTGCATGAGCTTGCCCTCGCAGGAGGCGACACCGCCGTCATCGGCAACCTTTTCATCGGCGGCTGCTCGCTTGAACGCCACGCGGGCAATATCCGCGATGACAGACATGACTACGTGTACCGTAAAATCGGAGCCGACGGCAAACGAACCGAGAGAACAAAGGTTTCGATTGCAGACGCTCTTGCAGACGACAAGTGGGATTACGTGAGTCTCCAGCAGGCAAGTTCTTTCTCCGGCTTATTCGAGAAATACGAACCGTATATGCCGGGCATAATGAAATATGTGAAAGAGAGAACCCCGAAAAAATGCAAAATCATTCTGCATCAGACCTGGGCGTATCAGAACGGCGCGGGAAACACCGGATTCCGGTTTTATGACCGCGACCAGCTGAAGATGTACAGGGCGATTGTGGCGGCGAACAACCGTGCGGCACGAACCTGGAAAATCAAGACTGTGATACCGTCAGGCACAGCGATACAGAACGCCAGGACATCATTTATCGGTGACAACATGAACCGCGACGGCTACCACCTTGACCACAGCCACGGACGCTTCACCGCCGCCTGCGCATGGTATGAGAAACTTTTCGGCAAGGATGTGACTCTCAACACTTACGCTCCAGCCGGAATGAACGGAGAGATTGCCACCGTGGCAAGACGCGCAGCTCACGAGGCTGTGGCAAGACCGGACGGAATCACCGACCTGAGCCATATCAAGGCAAAGGCGCCGCTCTATAAAGACAAATCGGTGCCTGCGGAGATAAGGGTGTACAATCTACTGGGACTCATGACTCTCGATGAGAAAATCATGCAGCTTAACCAATACACCCTCGGTCGCAACAACAACGCCAACAATGTGGGCGAGGAGGTTGTGAATATCCCTGCGGAAATAGGTTCGCTGATATATTTTGACACAGACCCCGCCCTGCGCAACGCCATGCAGCGCCGCGCCATGGAGGAGTCGAGACTCGGCATACCGGTTATTTTCGGATATGACGCCATTCACGGTTTCCGCACAGTCTACCCTATCTCTCTCGCCCAGGCATGCTCATGGAATCCGGCTCTGGTAAGGAAAGCCTGCGCCGTGTCGGCACGTGAGTCGAGGATGTCGGGGGTAGACTGGACGTTCTCGCCGATGATTGACGTTGCGCGTGACCCGAGATGGGGACGCGTGGCAGAGGGATATGGCGAGGACCCCTATCTCAATGCCGTATATTGCGCCGCTTCCGTAAAAGGGTATCAGGGAAAAAGCCTTTCCGATTCCACGACAGTGGCGGCATGCCTCAAACATTATGTAGGCTACGGAGCCTCGGAAGCGGGACGCGACTACGTGTATACGGAAGTTTCCCCCCAGACACTCTGGGACACATATCTCCCACCCTATGAGGCGGGAGTCAAAGCCGGAGCTGCCACTCTCATGAGCTCGTTCAATGACATAAGCGGTGTGCCGGGTTCAGCAAACCCCTACACCATGACGGAAATTCTCAAGAACAGATGGAGGCACGACGGCTTCATTGTCAGCGACTGGGGTGCGATAGAGCAGCTGAAAAACCAGGGACTCGCCGCCGACAAAAAGGAGGCGGCGGCGCGCGCGCTCAATGCCGGACTCGAAATGGACATGATGAGCCACGCCTATGACAGGCACCTCGCGGAGCTGGTGGCGGAAGGGAAAGTGTCGGAAGCTACGATTGACGATGCCGTAAGACGGGTATTGCGCGTTAAGATGAGACTCGGACTTTTCGACAATCCTTATACTCCGGATGTGCCCGACAGATTCCTGCGCCCCGCCGACCTGAAGATCGCGTCCGAGCTTGCAGCTGAATCCATGGTGCTGCTCAAAAACGACTCCACTCTTACATTGCCTTTGAGAAATGTAAGAAGAATCGCGGTGATAGGTCCGCTTGCTGACAACGGGAAAGACCTCCTCGGCAACTGGCTGGGACACGGACAGGCTGAGGATGTCGTGACTCTCCGGGAAGGAATCGCCGGTGAGTTCGGAAAAGATTCCGAAATAAGATATGCCCGAGGATGCGCGCTTGACGGTCATGACCGCTCGGGATTCAAAGCCGCTCTCGACACGGCACGCTGGGCGGACGTCGTA
>CAMWMW010000179.1 GCA_947175455.1 uncultured Porphyromonadaceae bacterium
CAGAGAATTTATTTTGGTGAGAATATTCTATTTTTTCCCTTTTTTCTTTCGCCACTTCGTAAAGTTTCCGGGCGTTTTCAAGGTTCTGCGAGGCTATTGTAATGTTCTCGTCAGCCATAAGGAGCTGGAAATAATATGCAATCGCCTTGATCGCCACATCTTCCGACGCGCTGAGGTATGCCGCCTTTGCTTCGGTGTATCTGACCGGTTCTATGCGTCTGTCCCATTTTATGCCGTTTACCCCGAACACGGGTTGTGTCAGAGTGAGAGCCACCGGTATTGACATGAAGCGGTTGTATTTGTCTCCTTCGAGCTGGCGGAAAAAATCGAGTGAAGTGTTCAGTGCTATTTTTCCCCCTGTGAGCCATATGTTCTGGCTGAGCGACACCTCGCCGTTCATCTGGAGGTAATTGTTGCGCACGAAACTGTAGCTGCCCGATTCGTTCATGTAAGGTGAATACTGTCTGTGATAGGCGGGAACAGTGGCGGAGAAATTGACCTCAGGCAGAAGTTCCGCGCGGTAGGAACGGTATTCCCAATATGAGGTCTTGAGTTCATCGAGTGCCACTGCGGCATCCACGCTGCTTGTCCGTGCGCGTGAGATTGTCTCGTCGAGCGAAAGATATAACTCCTCCGTTTCCGCGCTGTAGACAGGCGCGGAAACCAGAAGAGCGGTGTATAAGAAAAATTGTCGGAATCTCATTTATTTCTGGATATGTTTTTTACACATTCCGGCTATTCCTCCTTGAGGGCTATCGCCGGTTCTGTCTTCATCGCTTTGCGGGCGGGGAATACTGTTCCAGCCACAATCATAGCCGCCATGATGACCGCCATGATCAGGAAAGACAGAGCTATCACATATTTGTATTCATCGAAGGGGAATCCTTTTTCGATGATTATGAACCGGTATATTGCCGCGCCTGCTATCAAGGCAGGTATGAGCGCTATGGAGAGAAGGATCATGCCCTCGCCGATTATTCTGCGGAAAATGTCGGCGGAAGTCGCGCCGCATGTCTTGCGCAGGGCGATTTCTCCGGCACGCTGGCGGATACGGAACCAGAACGTGCCGAGCAGTCCGAGGAATATGATGACCAGAAGGAAGACTATTCCCGCGCTCCACAGGCGCACCATGGAATCGCTGTAGTGCTGGTTGGCGGCTCTGACATCTTCCATGCGGCTGAAATCTGTGAGATATCTGTTTCTGAGCTGTCTCATGCTTTTGTCGGAATAGAACTCCTCTTCGAATTTTTTGCCCATTCCCGGCTTTACCCTCACCGCGATCTCGGAGCAATATGCAAGACGCCTGTAGTCGGACTCGTCAATCGGGAAAATGATGGTGCCGGTCTTCTGTTCATATTCGTTGCGTTTTATGGACTTGACGACACCTCCGATGCGGCGTGTGTGAAGCGTGTCGTAAGGCATGACACGTCCGCCGACGAGATCCTTCAGATCCTTGACACCGCCGTAACTGTAATCCGGGGCAGTAGAGACGAGCAGGTCTCCGCGACGCAGGATTTCCTCAAGATCTTTCAGCGACAGGTTCTGTGTGCTTCTGATTTTGAGCACACCTGCGATCTCCGGACTTGCCATGCGCAGATTGCCCATATAAAACACCGAGTCACCCTTGTCCTGCACATCAAGCTGATTCCCGGCGTAGCTGAACTGATAGGGGAGGGCGTTGTTCGAGAACGCCGCAATCTCGACGTAGGGAGACTTGCGAATGCGTGCCATCAGGGTTTTTCCGTCATCGAGGTTGGCGGTTTCCGTCCGATCACCCATATCCACATATTCCGGACTCTCTTTTCCGAGACTTTTCAGCGTGATTTTATATACGTTGTCGATGTCATATCCCTTGTCATCGAACTTAGGGCGCAAAGTGTCGTAAAGAGTGAACGAAAGCGCCCATATCGCGACAGCCACGATAGCCAGCTCGATCACGAGCCAAAGGTTGTCGCGCCATTCGTTTTTTATCTGAGTCAAAAGATTTCTTTTCATGATTCAATCGTTTTTACCGGAAATAGCTTCAGCCGGGTTGACCTTTGACGCGCGCCATGCGGGCATTCCGGTGCTTATGACATTAAGGAGAAGGCAGAACAGCAGTGCGATTCCGAAAGTTTTGAAATTCAGAAGCATGTTGATTGTAGGAGTCGAGGCGGCTATGTCATCGTTGCCGAATTTCCCTCCATAGGAAATGAAGAGATTGGAAAAGAAGACCACGAATATGAGGCAGAGTACAAGACCGATGATGCCTCCTGCGAGAGTAAGAATGAGATTCTCTCCGAGGAACCGGCTCATGATACCTGCTTTTGTAGCTCCGAAAGCCCTGCGGACTCCGATTTCCGACACGCGGCGGCGCAGACGGCTGCGGGTCATGCTGCTGAGATTTATTGCGGGGAGAATCAGAAGGATAAGATAGACCGCATATCTCAGTTTTCGGGGTGTGTCTGGATCCGGATCTCTATTTGAACCGAACTCGAGATTTACGGACTCCGCCGTATATGGAGCCTGATGGTAATCCACCTGCTTCCCCTCCTTCTTCAGAACCGACGCGAATGTGGCGTATCGGCTTTTCACCTGATTGCGGATGTGTTCGTCGCTCACTCCGTGTTCTTTAAGCAGAATGACCTGTGTGTCGCCTCCGTAACCGTCGATCCAGGTCTCATCCTGCTCCTCGGGAGCGTAGATGGTGTATATGTTGGCGAAGCTTTGCACCAGCAGCGGACTCGTATCCTTCACCACACCCTGGACTATGTGTGGCACATGGTTGATTTTTATCTCTTTGCCTGCTACATCCGCTTTGCCGAACAGTCTTACAGCCGCGGATTCTGTGATTATAGCTTTTTTAAGACGGGCATCGACAGATGCCTTGTCGAACGGTCTGCCGGAAACGAACGTGAAATCGAATATTTCCCAGAAGGCATCGTCAACCTTTTTTTCGAACATCGACACGCAGTCGCCGTCTTTTACCGACACGTCAAGATTGACAGCCCAGCTGTTGGCAAAGGAAGTCCTCTCTATGCCGTCAAGATTTCCGTAGAGTCGTCTTGCGGTGTTATATGACATTCCACCCGATGATTCGCCCTTTTCGTATTTAATGTGTATGTATTGTCCGAACATAAGACGGGGGCGGTTTGTTTCCGGCGCGACGGGCACCGTGTCGAGAGAGGAGGTCATGAATACCGCCATCATAAGGAAGATGGCGAATGCGGTGCCCATTACCGATGTTATTGTCACCATCGGCTGGTGGCGCAGTTCATACCATATCTGTTTTAAGTAATTGTTCATAATTGTCTGTATTGTCTGTTGGAAGTGAAGTGGATAAAATAACTTTCCGGCAGCAGACGCGTTCTCATTCGATTCTGCGCCCGTCGAGGAAATGGATAATGCGGTCGGTCATGCGCGCCTGTTCCTCATTGTGGGTGACCATCACGATTGTGCGTCCGTCTTCCTTGTTGAGCTGATGCAGGAGTTCCATCACTTCCGCTCCCATCCTGGAGTCAAGATTGCCGGTAGGCTCGTCGGCGAGTATTATTTCAGGGTCTCCTACGATTGCGCGGGCTATCGCCACACGCTGGCACTGCCCGCCGGAGAGCTGGGAGGGGAAATGGCGTTTGCGGTGAGAGATTCCGAGACGTTCGAGCACACTGTCGATCTTCTCCTTCCGTGCCTTGGCTCCTGTGTCCTTGCGATAGAGCAGGGGGAGAGCCACATTGTCGGCGACGTTCAGCGAGGGAATCAGATGAAAGCTCTGGAACACGAATCCTATGTTGGCGTTGCGGAAATGGGAAAGCCCGGTGTCACCGAGCGATTCGGTATCGGTGCCGATTATCTCCACCTTCCCCTTGTTTGCCTTGTCAAGAAGTCCGATGATGTTGAGGAGGGTTGATTTCCCGCATCCCGAAGGTCCCATGATGCTTACAAATTCCCCTTTTTCAATCCTGAGGTTAACATTCTCGAGAGATATTGTCTCTATTTCACTGGTGCGGTAAACCTTTTCCACACCTTCAAGATTAATGATTGACATATGGTTTGTTTTTTAGTTGTTGTTTAATTGTTTTCACATGAATCGCGACTGTGTTTCGTACGAATGTCGAATCGACTTCTGCGTTGCCTGATTATCTGAGTCTTATTTTCTTGCGGCTGTTGTATTCCGCGATGTCATTCTTCACGATTCTGTCGCCGTCGCTGAGTCCGGAAAGCACCTCCACATAGTCGAAGTTGCCCTCGCCGAGCCTGACTTCGCGTCTGAGCAGATGCCCCTCGCCGTTGTCTATGAAAAATATGTATTGTCCCGGACCGTGATAATATGTTCCGTTAGGAATCCTCAATACCTCCTCCTTGATGTCGTAAAGCACGTTTATCTCTGCCCTGACTCCTGAACGGAGACGCTTGTCGCTGTCATCGTCGAGCAGGACGGTGAAAGATATCACGCCGTTGTTCGACTGGGGGGTGACGGTTCCTATCCTGCCTCTGAAAGTCTCCTTGCCCACCTTTACGTTCACTTCCGAACCGAGAGCCATCTTGTCGGCATTCGATTCAGGAATCTGCGCAGCGATCTTGAAATGGTTGAGATCAGAAAGCACGGCGAGTCTCTCGCCTGCCGAGATGCTTGTTCCCAAGGCAGAATTGAGATACGTCACGGTGGCGTTTGCCGGAGCCTTGATGCGTGCGTCATCAAGCATTCGCTGTTTTTCCTCAAGGTTCTTTGCCGTTATGCCCTCTTCGAGTTCCTTGCTTTTGCGAGCCGCGGCATGACTCAGCTCTTCGTTGTGGAGCTGTTTGCGAAGCTGGTCGAGTTCGAGACCGGCTGTTTTGTAGGCAAGTTCCGCCTCTCTGACGCGGTCGCCCGTGCCGCTAC
>CAMWMW010000180.1 GCA_947175455.1 uncultured Porphyromonadaceae bacterium
ATATCCTGGTCGGCACTCTGCATGAAGCTCTGAATCTTCTGCTGGTAGTCTGTGATCTCGCGTGTCTTGCGCTCGCGGATAGCGGGAAGCTCATCCTCTTTCATTTTCTGGAGCTCGTCGACCATACGTTTGTATTCGTCTTCAAGGCGAGTGAACTCATCCTGATATTTCTTCTGGATTTCAGTCAGTTTGGTCTGAGCGGCGGTTGTCTCGGGCATTGCCTGGAAAACTGCGTTGGTATCAACGATACCGATCTTGACTGTCTGGGCAGAGGCAAACATCGGAAGCGCCACTGCTACGGCGAGTAAAATTTTCTTTAACATCTTTATTATTTGTATTTGTTATTTCTATTTCGCGGGATAACCGGTTCAACAGCCGTTCCGGCTATTTGAACGCAAAGATAGTTAATTTAACCAAATATGCAAAACCGGTCAGTGATTATTTGGATTATTTGGAATATCCCAGCTTCGCAAGCACTTCGTTGCTCACATCGATACGGGGAGAGGCGAAGACGATGCTCTGCGATGACGCACGGTCGAATATCGCCATGTAGCCTTTTTCTTCAGCCACCGCCTTGACCGCATTGTAGACATCTTCCTGGATCGGCTGTATCAGAGACTGGCGTTTTTTGTAGAGTTCACCCTCCGGACCGAAATATTTGTATCGAAGGTCTGTGGCTTCTTTCTCTTTTGCCACGATAGCCTCTTCACGTTTCTTTTTCTGGTCATCGGTGAGAAACACCATGTCGGACTGATAGTTCTTATACATGGTCTCTGCCTCTTTCGAAACTTCGTTGACTTCCTTCTCCCAACGCTGCGAGACCTGGTTCAACTGCTCGTTTGCCATTTCATAAGATGGAACATTACGAAGGATATATTCCATATCCACGAGTGCGAACTTCTGGGCGGATGCGGCTGCAACGCCTGCAAGCGCCAGACACAATGTGATGATTATCTTTTTCATACCGTCAATATCTTTTTTGTCAATTAAGACATAAGGCATTTACAAAAGTTTAAAGCTTTAACTCTTTTTAAAACTCCTGACCGAGGATAAAGTGGATCTGTGAACCGCCTCGCTGTCCCCATACCTTGTCGAAACCGTATGCCCAGTCGATGCCGAGGTAGCCGAGAACCGACAGATATACGCGGGCTCCGACACCGGCGCTGCGTTTGAGGTTGAACGGCGAGAAGTCTTTCACATCATACCAGGCGTTGCCGGCTTCGGCGAATGCGATGGCATATATTGTGGTTGACGGCTGGAGCAGGAAGGGGAAGTGGAGCTCAAGCGTGAATTTTCCGTAAGCGTATCCCTCGTATCCGGATGGTGTGAACTGTCCGTTCTCATAACCGCGCATGGAGATGGTCTCTGTGGCGTATGTATATGAACCTGTCATACCGTCGCCTCCGAAGTAGAAAGTCTCGAAAGGAGTCTTGATGTGTTTGTTGAATGAACCGAGGAGACCGAAGTCGGCACGTGTCATAAGCACGAGGGTCCATTTGCCGTCGGGGTCGGTGAGTGGAGTGAATGTCTTGCTCTTGAAACGAAGTTTCCAGTATTCGATCCAACGGTAGAGTTTGCTGCGTGCTGCCTCGCGTGACTCAGTGTCCTGATTGCTGTAGCTTGCCTCTTCCGACAGTTTCGCCCAGTTGCGTTTGCCGAAGAGTGATGCGGGAGGAGTCATCGTCAGGTCTACGGAGAACTGCGATCCGCGGCGTGTATAAATCGGGTTGTCTATTGATGAGCGCGACAATGTCAGACCCAGAGTGAGTGAGTTTGATGTGCCGTTGCGCATGTAATAGAGATAATCCCAGTTTTTCAGATAATACCAGCGGTAGGCGAGCTGAGCCTGGAACTGGAAATAGTCGTCAGGCCAGTTAAGACGTGTTCCGAAGCCAAGGCTGACGCCGGCGAGCTGGAGCACTTTGTTGGGGTCGTATGCGTTCTGGATAGCGTATGAGGAGTAGTTGGTGTTGTATGTATACTGGCTATACATCGCATATTGATACGCGTTTGCCCAGCTGTCGTTGTAGAAGCTTGAGTTGATGCCTGTGGAGCGGCTGTAGTCAAGCGAGACAGAGAGCGAGTTGGGTCTGTTGCCGCCGAGCCAGGGATCGAAGAACGAGATGTTGTAGCTCTGATAATATTTCGCGTTGGTCTGGGCGGAAATGGAGAATGTCTGGCCGTCGCCACGAGGAATGATGCCTTTGTATGCCCCGGGGTTGAAGAGATTCTTCATCGAGAAGTTGGAGAATGACAGCGCCACCTGTCCTGTCACGCCTGTCTGTCCCCATCCGAATGAGAGCTGCACCTTGTCGTTGGCTTTGGATTCAAGGTCGAACACAATGTCTACTGTTCCGTTGGCTTCGTCGGGCTGCGGGTTGATGCCCATTGTCTCGGGGTCGAAATGTCCGCTTGCCGCTATCTCGCGGGCTGAACGCATGAGTTCGGCGCGTGAGAACAGGTCTCCGGGCCGGACGCGCAGCTCCCGGCGTATCACTTTCTCGTAAAGCTGGTCGTTACCGTTGATGATCACTTTGTTGATGCGTGCCTGAGGACCCTCGATTACGCGCATCTGGAGTGCGATGCTGTCGCCGTGGACCTGTTCTTCGATCGGTATGATGGTGGAGAAGAGATAACCATGGTCGGTATAAAGACTCGACACAGCGTCCTCGTCTTCGCTGAGGCGCTTCTTGAGCATCTTCTGGTTATATGTCTCTCCGGGGTACATTCCCAGATATGCGTTAAGGGTCTCGGTGGGGTAGACAGTGTTGCCGACCCATTCGATGTCGCTGATGTAGTATTTCTTTCCTTCGTCAACGGTCAGGAACACGTCAACAGACTTGTCATCGTATTTCGCCACGCTGTCATGTGTGATCTTGGCGTCGCGATAACCCAGCTCGTTGTATTTGTCAATGATTCGGGTGCGGTCATCGGCAAAATCGCGGTCAACGAACTTTTTCTGGCTGAAAAGCTTCAGCAGGTCGCTGTTCTCGTTTGTCTTTTTCATTGTCCGCTTGAGCTTGCGGTCGGATAGCACCTCGTTGCCGTCGATATAAATCTTGTGCACCTTCACCTTGCTGTTTTTATTCACATCGACATTGAGAATCACCTGGTTCTCTTTTGAAAGGTCGGGCTGCTGGGTTATTTTTACCGCAGCGTTCTTAAAACCTTTCTTTGCATAATAGTCTTCGATGATTTTCTTTGCCTGCGAGATGATGTTGGGTGTCAGCTGCTGGCCCGACACCATGCCGAGACGCTGTTCGATGTCTTTCTTTTCGCCGCTTTTAACCCCGGTGAATGTCATTTCCGACATGCGGGGCTGCTGCTCAAGTGCGATTTCGAGCCACACCTTGTCACCGGCAATCTTGTCGACATTGATCTGCACCTTTGAATACAGACCCTGTCTCCAGAACCTTTTTACGGCTCCTGTGATGTCCTCTCCGGGAATATCGACGCGGTCGCCGACCGACAGCCCTGAATAACCTATTATAAGATAATCGTCGGACGAGGGCACGCCGGAAACGCGTATGTCGGCGATTTCATAAGTCTTTGGAATCGGAGAATATACGATGTCGGGATTGAAGACAGTATCGACGGCTGATGCCGGTTTGATGTCAAGGGCGCGGGCACCGGCGGAGATGCCGAGGCACAGAAGAATTACCAGTGTCTTTTTCAGATGTTTCATATATGTTCGAAGGAATCGAAAAATCATCGTAATTTTTATAGTTTAATTATATTGTGGATCTCACCTGGTCTGAAGTCTTTCCGAAGCGTCTTTCCCTTCCCTGATAGTCGAGCAGGGCATCGAGATAGGCGTTGTTGTCGAAATCAGGCCAAAGAACATCGGTGAAGTATAGTTCGCTGTAGGCGATCTGCCAGAGCAGAAAGTTGGAGATACGTTGTTCGCCGCCTGTGCGGATCAGAAGATCCGGGTCAGGTATGGAGGCAGTGGAGAGGGTGTCGCATATGGTCTGCTCACAGATGTCGTCGATGGAGGTTTCTCCGTTTTTCACCTGTGCGGCGATACGTCGTGCCGCCTGTGTAAGCTCCCATCGCGATGAGTAGCTGAGACAGAGAAGGAGGTTCAGACCTGTGCAGTTTTCGGTTTCGCGTACTCCCTGAAGAAGACTTTCCCTCACTTCCTTCGGAAGACGGTCTGTCTCTCCGAGAATATGAATCTTCACGTTGTTGGCTTTCAGTTCCGGTGTCTCCTGTCGGATTGTCCATCCGATGAGGTGCATAAGGGTGTCGACTTCAGCCTGCGGTCTGTTCCAGTTTTCTGTGGAGAAAGCATAGAGAGTCAGATACTTGATGCCGAGGTCCGAAGAGAAGCGGGTTATGCGGTTCACACTGTTCACGCCTTCGGCGTGACCGTCGCTGCGCTCTCTTGCACGTCGGCGCGCCCACCTCCCGTTTCCGTCCATGATGATAGCCACGTGTCCCGGAAGACGCGCAGGGTCAAGCATTTTCAGTTTTTTCTCTATTTCCTCCATAATGTCGGTATCCCGTTGTCACGGGATATTCAGTCTTTATAGTTGCACACTGCGCAACGTTTGCTAAACTCGTAACTAATCGTAATGCTCATGGTGGAATACCAGTCGGTATTCTTCATGAACGAACTTTTTATGCCATAGGGGTCTTTGAGCTGTTCACCGTCAAGACGATCCGAAAATGTCTTTTTCATCAGAAACTCAAAGCCTATGTTCCATCGTTGCGACAGCTTGTATTTCAAGCCTACGCCGAGCGGAATGTTGAATGCGGCTCCGGTTTTGCCATCTATGCTCCATACTGTCAATC
>CAMWMW010000181.1 GCA_947175455.1 uncultured Porphyromonadaceae bacterium
GTCTGGAACCGTGTAGTCACGACTCCTGCACCTTCTGTCAGAACCGGCTTTATTTTATTCACACCTTTCGCGGTAGTGGCAAGCATGGCGAGAAACGAAAGACCTCCTTCGCTACGCGAACTTCCATACACAAAATCATGCTGTCCCCCGACTCCTGAAAAAATCTTCTTGCCAATGGAATCAGCACAGACCTGTCCCGTAAGATCAATTTCCAGACAGGAGTTGATTGACATGACTTTGGGGTTCCTGGCAATCGTAAAAGGATCGTTTGTCCATGCCACATCCTTAAAGAGCACATCGTCATTATGGTCAAGGAATTTATATAACGCCTTTGAGCCTAACGCAAGAGACGCCACAGATTTCCCGGGCAAAACTGTTTTGCGGGAATTGTCTATGATTCCCTTTTCAAGAAGCGGTAATACACCGTCTGTCATCGCTTCCGTGTGCAATCCAAGATTCTTGTGATTCTCCAATGCCCGTATCACCGCATTCGGTATTCCTCCTACACCTATCTGCAAAGTCGCCCCGTCAGGAATAAGCTCAGCTATGTAATTGCCGATTTTTACTTCCTGCTCCGTAGGTATGGCTGTCGGAACTTCCACCAATGGATCATCAACTTCCACAGCCGCTGTCAGCTGTGACAGATGAATCACCGCGTCTCCCGGAGTGAAGGGGACATGGGGATTTATCTGCGCTATGACTCTGTCTGCACATTCAACCGCGCTCGTCGCAAGATCTGCAGACACCCCGAAACTGACCTCTCCCCTTTCATTCGGGAGTGAGCAGTTAATGAGAGCCACATCCACCCGGCATGTACCGTCTCTGAACAGTGCCGGCACCTCTCCAAGAAAACGGGGAGTCATCGTGCCGTATCCCTGTGCGATCCATTCCCTGAAAGAATTCGAAACAAAGAAGGAGTCAACAAAGAATACATCTTTAAATTCCGGACGACAAATAGGCGATGGCCGCCGCCCCACCGCAAACGCGCAATATACTGTGATATCGCGCAGCTCATGACCTCTGTCGGCAATCGCATCAACCAGAACTTCCGGTATCGAAGTCGACCCCTGGATATACACATGGTCGCCGTTTTCTATCAATCGTGCGGCTTCTGCCGCAGACATATACTTAATCTCGCTCATTTGTGATCTTCATTAAATTTACACAGGAATCTCTCAAGTTTGTCAAAAGTGGCATCGTCAGGTATCATAGACACACACACTCGAACGCCATCCCGGGTGCTTCCTGCGGAATACAACGATATGGAAGCGACTCCATATCGCAACAACTCCTTATGCAATTCATCCGCTGTCATATCGCGATAACCTGCGGTAAAGAAAAAGCCGTCGGCGATAGGCTGGTCTCCATCCATGTCATAGACAATATGAAAACCATTCCTGACAAAAATATCCTTTGCCTTTGCAGCCTTGCGGGCATACTCACTGCAATGCTCCACGAAATTAAGCTCTCCTCTTACCGCTGCCTCCATCATTGCCGCCAGAGCGTATTGGGAGGAATGAGCCGTTCCCGATGACGAACAATAAAGCACTCCGTAAATATAGGCATCTCCGAAAGCCGGCATTTCATAAAACTCTTCCAGAAACTTATAATGCCTGTCGTAAACCGCCTCGCTCATGCAGACCACAGCGATACGCTGCCCGGCATAACTGAATATCTTCGAACCGGAAAGCATCAATATATAATTGTCAGTATATCTCGCAACGGTCGATACATACGGTGCCACACCGGGTGTACTTATATCTGTACGGAAGTCCATTCCGAAATAAGCCAGATCTTCCAAAACAATCACATCATATTTAGTTGCGAGACGACCTATTATTTCAAGTTCTTCGTCTGTCAGATTCGTCCATGCAGGATTATTGGGATTACTGTAAATCATTCCGGTGATATTTCCTTCCTGAAGCATGCTCTCAAGCTTCTCCTCCAGAGCCTTTCCCCGGAAAGAATAGATATCGAAGGCAGCCTCCTTTATTCCCAATAGTTTTGCCTGATTTCGCTGCGCGGGGAATCCGGGATTCAGAAACAGCATGGTATCCTTGCCCGGTATACGCTGGGCAAGAAGCAACATGAGCGTGAAGCTTGCCTGCATCGACCCTACGGTAGGCACTACTCCCTTTTCAGGAATGTCAATATTCATGAATCCTTTGACAAAATCTTTGGCGGCACGCTTCAACTGAGGAATTCCGGCTATATTGGGGTATTTGTTTGCTATACCTCCTTTAAGCGCGTTGATTTCCGCTTCAACCCCGATGTTCTCTGCTTCGAGTCCGGGATTACCTATCTCAAGATGGACCATTTCCTCTTCTGCATCTTTTTCAAGTTCATTTGCAAGAGAACATATCTGTCGGATTGTAGCCGATGAAAGATCCATGATGGAAAGCCGACGGATTGCATCCGCCATTGCGTCTTGACTTAACGGAAACATATTATCTGGATTTAATTAGATTTTCGGTATAATTTCTTCCGGCACGGAATGCCTCAAGATTACTGTTTACAATTTTATCGCCTTTTGACGAGAAAAGACGTGATATCTCTTCTTCTATAAGTTCTTTCTTTATATCTATAAATGGTGAGGCGGCACCCAGGAGCACCATATTTGAACTTCTCGGCGACAACAAACCCTTTGCAGTCTCATCCATATTGAAAGCAACTACATTGCCGCTCGACTCAAGCTCTGACTCGACTTTGTCTATCGCCGGATAATTATCTATGTTGACAAAAGGATTTGTGTTTGTCACAATCCATCCGTCAGAAGAAAGATAAGAGACATATCTCAGTGCCTCCATAGGTTCAAGCGAGACAATAAGGTCTGCGGATCCCTGCGGTATAAGATCGGAATAGATAGGATCCGAGCTTATGCGGAGATTAGACTGCACGTCACCCCCACGCTGACTCATGCCGTGGACCTCTGCCTGTTTCAGGAACAGATTCTCTTTCAGTGCCGCAGCTCCGAGAATTGTTGCGATAGTGAGTATTCCCTGACCTCCGACACCCGCCAATATTATATCTGTTTTCATATGTAACTCTTTTGTGATGATTTGACACTATTGTTTTTTTGCCGATGCGTGACGACGGGCTGTCTGAATGCAGTCACGTCTGGAAACTATTACCGACAGTCCCGGATAATCTATCTCCTCCTTGAAAAGTCTTATCATATCATCGTGATTTTTCGGAAGCGAATCTATTGTACGCACATGTTCTGGCAATGCGCCGAGACCAAGACAAATATCCTCAAGCTTTCCGGTTCCCTGAGAATCCTGTCCTCCGGTCATTCCGGTTGTCAGGTTATCCGATATTATCACCGTCATACGGGTGTTCTCGTTGATTGCATCAAGCAGACCGGTCATTCCGCTGTGGGTGAATGTGGAATCACCGATAATTGCCACCGCCGGATGCTGTTCTGCATCCGCAGCACCTTTTGCCATAGTGATTGACGCTCCCATATCAACACAGGTGTCTATGGCATTGAAGGGTTTCAGAAAGCCGAGCGTATAGCATCCTATGTCTCCGAACACCTTTGCATTGTCATATCCTTCAAGCACCTCATTAAGCGCGCCATAAACATCCCTGTGCCCGCAGCCCTGACATAAAGCCGGAGGTCTGGACACGACAGTCGCAGAGACAGCCTTCTTTTCAGGAGCTTTAAGACCGGGAAGCGAAGGCATTATCCTGACCATTGCAGTCCTTACCTCATCCGGCGACAATTCTCCGTCTCGGACAACGTCACCGCTCAACTTGCCGTAAATCCTTTTGCCTGTATCAAGAAGACCGCGCAGCCTCGACTCTATAAATGGCTGCCCCTCTTCAAGGACAAGAATCGCGTCACAAGAGTCATAAAGTCTGCGTATCAGCTTCTTTGGCAACGGATACTGGCTGATTTTCACTGTCGGGAAAGGGACGTCGCCGGAGAAAGTCTCTTTAAGATAATTGTAAGCGATTCCACTCGCTATTATTCCCAGTTCATGACGTGGACCCTCCTCGTATCTGTTGTATGCCGACTCTTCCGATTCTTTTATAAAATCTTCATGATCAGATATGAGTTGTCTGTTGCGGATCTTAGACATAGCCGGCATCAAGACCCATTGTTTCGGATTGCCCGGATAACTGTTGCCATTCTCTGCCGAGGGTGAGTCATCCACTTCGACTACAGCTCTGGAATGGCTCAGTCGGGTAACAAATCTGAAAAGAACAGGAATATTGAATTTTTCCGACAGTTCAAAACCCGCCTGCGCCATATCATAAGCCTCCTGCTGGTCTGAAGGTTCAAGTGCGGGAATCATCGCAAAATCAGCATAAAAACGTGAATCCTGCTCATTCTGCGAAGAATGCATCCCGGGATCATCTGCCGCCACCACAAGAAGACCGCCGTTCGCTCCCGTCATTGCAGAATTGACGAAAGGATCGGCGGCTACATTCAGACCCACATGCTTCATTGATGTGAAAGTACGCTTGCCGCAGAATGACATCCCGAGTGCTTCTTCCATTGCCGTCTTCTCGTTTGATGACCAGTGGGAATGGATTCCCCGCTCTTTTGCTACAGGATTCGCCTGCACATACTCCATTATTTCAGTGGATGGTGTGCCGGGATATGCATATGCACCAGACAGACCGGCATTGATTGCACCTAATGCAAACGCCTCGTCACCGAGTAAAAGTCGTTTTGTTTTCATGATCGCGTAAACCTAAGGTATGTTAAGTGTTGTTTTCAAATTGTTGTATTAAGAGCTTGTTTAAAAATAAAAGTTAATTTGGGGTCGTAGGCTTGGCGCAGGTT
>CAMWMW010000182.1 GCA_947175455.1 uncultured Porphyromonadaceae bacterium
ATCCATTGCTGACGTATCGTCGAAATTGGGGTCGAACGCCACCATTCCGTTGACTGTTCCGAAATAGAATCTTCCGGAGGGGTGTGCAATAGCCGACTGATAGCTGAACTGATTGCTCGGCAAGCCATCTGCCATCGTAAATACCTTTATCTGACCGTTGGCAGGGTTGAGTTTGCAAAGACCGAGATTGGTTCCGAACCAAAGATTATGCCGGGGGTCTTCCAGAACGCTGTAGACCACGTCATCCGGAAGTCCGGCATCCGGACCGAACACAGTGAAATCGTCTGTTTTCTTATTATATCTGTTCAGTCCGCCCCGGTCTGTGGAAATCCAGACTGTTCCCGAACTGTCTTCCATTATATCGTTTATAGAATTGGAACCAATCTCACCTGACTTGGGATCTTCATCGCTGTGAACATATTTTTTAAATTTTCCCGCCCGTCTGTCATACCTGTAGAGTCCATTGCCCATTGTTCCGATCCAAAGCATTCCGTCGGAAGTTTCTTTCATTGCGAAAATCCAGTCATATCCCGTCTCACCGACACGCTTGAATTCTGTCTCTCCCTGATTTTTCCGATATAGAGAGAAACCGGAACCTATCCATTCCGTCCCCCAGGAATCCATAAGATAGGAATATATGCTGTTGTCACTGTAGCTGTCGTTATGGAATATGGGTTCATACCCTCCTTTTCCTGACATACGGTATAGTCCCGCAGCCTGAAAACCGGCAAAGATACTCCCGCCAACCGTTGCAAGAGACACAACGGTGTTGGTTTTTGTGGGACTACCCGGTACCGCCTCGTATCTCCCGTCAGACACATTGAACACATTGACACCGGCATCCTCAGTCCCGACCATAATCGTTCCGTCGGAGTTCATTGCCATTCCCCTGACCCGACGCCCGGTTATGCCTGAATCAAGACCATATTTGTAGAATCTGAAAGGCCGGCGCGACATGTAGTCCGCACCGCCGTACATCGTGCCGAGCCATGCAGAATTCTCATTGTCCCTATATATACAATAGATAGTATTGTCGGATATTGAGAATTCATTGACAGGGCTTTCGTGCAGAAAGCCCTCCTCTCCAGATACAAGATCCTTTATCAGCAGTCCTCCTTGAGCGGCAATCCATAATTCAGTATCGAATTTCGAGATATCGCGCACGTATATGTTTCCCGCTTCGCTTATCGGTATTTCTTTCATCACTCCGGAATCAGCAGAAGGCAGCACTCTGAACACACGGCCGTCAGAAGCTGCAGCAAGCAAAGCTCCGTCGCCGCCGTCAATAAGTCTGCAAAACGAATTCTTCGCACTGTCTTCACTTTTTACCGCACGTATGAACGAATCTCTCTTGCGGTCATAGCGATAGATACCGTCACCGGAAGTCGCAGCCCACACAACTCCCTTGTCGTCGACACATACGTCGGAATAAAAAATTTCCTTGAACTGCTCTGATCCTGATTTAAGAGGATAATACCATATCCTGTTTTCCTTTATTCTGAAAATACCCATATCCGGCAGCAACGCCCAGATATTTCCATAATTGTCACCCGTTATCCTTTGCACCCAATTGTACGGTTCAGTTCCATCCTGCGCC
The DNA here is from genome assembly GCA_947175455.1 of uncultured Porphyromonadaceae bacterium. Lineage (GTDB taxonomy): Bacteria > Bacteroidota > Bacteroidia > Bacteroidales > Muribaculaceae > Lepagella. Next base: position 1,598 of record CAMWMW010000182.1, read on the forward strand.
TTACCGTCTACATATGTGAATTTTTCCTTCATGGGGTCAAACCTGAAAATACCACGGTCTGTTCCTACCCACATTATTGAATCCGCCGCATTGTAAAGTGCCCCCACATTATTGTTTCCACGTTTTTTATCTGTATCCTGACAGTTATAACGCTTGATATCATGTCCGTCATACCTGTTAAGTCCGTTTTTTGTGCCGAACCACACGAAACCGAACGGATCCCTGACGATACTCTTGACATTGCTTGCCGAAAGTCCGTCTTCACTTGTCACATGCAAAAACGAATAATTCCTGTCAGCTGACAGTGCTGACGCTGCGGCAAGCGACACCACGACAAGAAGAACAGACAATCTTAAACGGGAAACCACATGTATCATATTAAAACGTTATCAGAATATTCGAGTCATTCAATATGGGATAATCTTGCGTGTGACACTATGCCCGTCAGCTGTTACGACATGAACTATCACGGGAGAACCGGAAACTGTAAAGTTCAGCTCCACGATTTCAGAACCGGAGTCCTGGCAACGGTCAAGAAGAATGCCGTCAATAGTATATGCCTCGGCAAGCACCGGTGTGCCGGAAGCCTTCACCTGAAGGCCTCCGGGCACGCCGGTAATAATGATTTCTGTATTTGCATCTCCTATTTCAGCAACGGAACTGCCGTCACCGCCGAAACCCGGTTTCTCGAAACGATATATCTTCACATCTTTCACCGGCACATTGACCTTAAGATTCGCAGGTGTCGATTTCTCTCCGCTCCATAATTCGGTAACATTGACAAAAGAGGCAGGATTAATTCCCAGTCTTTCAAAATCCACATCTTTTGAAAGGACACCGCTGCCGTCTGTGCCATAGTTGACTACAGCATAATAGAAGGCATCGGGAGTATCAAGGACAAACTCGTTGTCGCAAGAGACATCATCTTTGGAGAAAAGCGAATTCTTATAATTGAAAGTCCCTTCCACAGGACGGAAAGAACGACCGACCTGCCCTAAAAGCGTCAGATCTTTGTTGGAAGCGAACTTCACAGCGCGTGCGCGCTCGGCATCGGTACCTACGACATGTCCGTAGTTATTGACGACATCGCCCTCATATGCGTACGTTCCGCCGAGAAGCATCATGCCGGTAAGCAGTCCGCAGCTGTAGCGTATGCGCGCCTCCTGTTCGTCATTAGACCCTTTCCCTGAAAATGTCACTTTCGACAGACACATATGGTCCGGATCATTGAAGGCATACACCCGGTCAAGCCACCAGGATCCATTGATACAATTGAGGGTATACATGGACTGCGGAAGATCGCCCCAGGCATCACAGCCGATGCGGCGCACATGAGCCTTTGCCGGGAAAACAGGAGCTATCGAGAAATCAAGCATCATGTCTCCGGCATATTCCTTGATATAGTCCATGCCGTAGTTATAAGCCATCATGCCGGTCGTGATGTTGGGATCATACCATGAATCTGCCTCCTGCGATCCGTTGTTCATGAAGTCGATCTTGAGGAATCCAAATCCGAGATTACGGAATTTCTGATATTTCTGTCTTATAAATTCTTTGACGGCAGGATGAGTCGGGTCGAGCGACATACCGTTGATCTGACGATACCTCCCGTTTGCCTTGAGCACCATCTCGCCAAGATTGCCCCCTTCCCATGTATTGTTGTTCTTGCAGTCATCCTCGGTGCCCCAATAAGAGAACGGAGTGTCATAGATTCCTGCCACAAAGCCGAGTTCCTTGCATTTGTCCGCGAACTTGCGAAGCTGATTGTCATCAAGCGCATTCCAGCCGGAGTCAAGAACGATGTGGCAACGACCTTTCTTGTTATGGAAACCCACCGGCTTGAGTTCTTTCTCGAAGAATTCAAGCAGACTCATTGCCGAATTGTAATTAAGCCCCCATTCCATGCCTCCCCACGACTGCCAGCCGAAAAGAGACTCATCCTCTGTCCACTCGTATTTCGGGCACAACACAGTATTTGCCTCTCCGTAAGTCTCGAGACCTGTGCGCCAGTCCTCGAACCAGCCGAGCATGAATCTGGGCGAATCCACCTTGGAGCCGCGCACTTCGCCGTGGCGTGTGCTTGATGCCTTGTTGTCTACGATATCCCACGTGCGTTTGCTGATATAGCCTGCCTGCGCCTTTAGATTACGGACGCGGTTTGTGCCGTTGGGGGTTACGATGACCGCCGATTTCCACACCGAATGATCCACAGACCCGATTACGAGTCCGTTGCGGTTTGACACGTTGAACATTGCCGTCGCCTCGCATGATGTCAGCGGCTGTGACACATTCCACGGCGTTGTGGAGAATGTCGCCCAGTTGTCGTTGGCAAACGGCATGTCATATATACGGTTGTTCGATGATGGCAGCGGAAGAGTTACCGAAGTCTTCGACACGATCGGACAAATCTCCACAGCCGCGGCTGTGCCGGAGCCGGCATCTACCGATGCCTCCACAAGAATATAAGGCACGTTCTGATAAATATAAACCGATTGCTCAAGATTGTTCTTTCCCGACAGTCCGCTATACACATATGTATATTTCGTTCCGCTTCCAAACCCGTCGGAAACACTTTCTTTCTTGAGATTCACGGTTGGATACGACGTGGATTCAAGAATCTCTCCATCAGGAGTGGTCGCCGACACATAGGCACCTTTGACAAGTGCGCTGCCGTTTCTGTTATAGCTGATGGTCTTCGAGGAATTGTCGAATGTTATGTTCCAGATTCCATCGTTGACATCCATATCACCGGCGACTGCAGAGAGAGAGATTGCCAGACCGGCGAATATTGTTGATAATTTACGATACATAGTCAAGTCTTTTCTTTAGATTCTCAGGATTTTCAAATTTAACAATAAAATCTGATTTGATAAAACAGTCGGGGGAATTACACCCGCCAGCGAATCCGCCCCGACTGTTTTTCCTGATATTACCCAATCTTTTTTTACCTTGATTTACCCATACCGGATAATTGCATCCGGCTATTTGCATGTCATTTGCTTATCTTTAGAGTTTCTGTTGTATCTGCCGTCTTCGCCACAAGCAGGTATATCCCGGCTTCAAGCTCCAGATTCACACTCTCGCCGGCAACTGTTGCGAATGATGCCACTTTCGCCCCTGCCATGTCGTAAACGCTGACCAAAGCAGACTTGCCGGTTGTGAGTATACC
>CAMWMW010000183.1 GCA_947175455.1 uncultured Porphyromonadaceae bacterium
AAACAATGTCATGGAATTAAAATCGACCGTAAAGACAAACTGGAAAAGATTCTGGATAGATGTCAAATCATATTTCAATGTTGCAGAAGATCTTGAACCGCAATTAGATGCGGAACAAAGCATAAGGAGCGGAGTCTCGTTCAAGGGTTCGCAGCTTATGGTATTGATATTCGCTATATTCATAGCATCGCTCGGGCTTAATACCAATAGTATACCGGTGATAATAGGCGCGATGCTGATTTCTCCGCTTATGGGACCTATAATAGGTATGGGACTTGCGATAGGCATACAGGATTTCGTTTTGTTGAAGCGTGGTCTCAAGAATGTAATGGCAGCCATGATAGGTTCGATACTTACCTCTGCGATATATTTCCTTATTTCTCCCCAGTATGAAGGGTCGAGTCAGCTGTTGGCAAGAACTTCGCCATCGATCTATGACGTGTTCGTAGCATTATTCGGCGGCGCCGCAGGTATACTCAGCATCGCCTGCAGAAACAAAGGGCAGGTGATGCCCGGGGTAGCTATCGCGACATCGCTCATGCCTCCGTTGTGTACCGCGGGATACGGATTGGCTACTTTACAGATGAAATTTTTTCTTGGAGCATTGTATCTATTCTTTACAAATACAATCTTTATTCTTTTCGCAACCTGGATTGGTGTGAAACTGATGAGATACAGAAAGATTGTTTATAATGACGACAGACGCGCAAAAAGAATTCAGACTATTGTATACTGGATAGTCGGAGCAACCGTAGCGATTTCAGTCTATCTGACTGTAAATATGATACGCACAAACATCTTCGTTAACAATGCCGCAAGTTTTGTTGAAAAGGAGATGATATTTCCCAATACTCAGGTACTTAACCACAAGGAGTATGTGGAAAACGGTAAGCGTTACATAGACGTGACGCTGATAGGAGCGGCATTGCCGAAAGATTCTCTCCAGCTCGCCATGATGAACAAACTTGATTCAGTCGGACTTGGAGGAACTGTGTTGAATATAAAGCAAGGATTCTCAATGACTAAAAATGAAATAAATGAAGAAGAGAATTTCAATCAGTTTTATAAACTGATGCAGGCAGAGATAGCAAGCCGTCAGAACGAGATTGATTCGTTAAAGTCTCTTGTGAGTCTGCATAAGCAATTTTCGGACGAGAGCGTAAGAGTCTCTCCTGAAGTCAAGGTCTTGTTTCCATCGATTAAAGACATCGCTCTGTCTCACATGGTGGCGACTCAAGTCGGAGGCACTGCGACGGACACAGTCAGTATGCTTTTTGTGAACGCTCCCGGAGGTCTGACACAGCAGGAGAGAAAGAAGCTTACCGAATACATAGAGGTCAGACTTAACAGGAGGAATATTCATCTGACACTTAATCCGTCTAATTTCCCTTGGCCCTCTTCCAAATAATGAAGTGATTTAAACATCTTCTTGATCAAAACAGGGTGTAAATGTCCACTATGGCAATGGCATGTGAAAAAAGTTCAAATCACTTCAATAAGATATAATATAAATTCGTTTAGTTAGTAGCGAGACTCTATGTAAGCAGGCGATGGCTAAGGGATACACGCCATGTAATAATGATAATTGATTCAAGCGCTTGTTTATGTTGCTTGCCCGATAATTATGATGAATAAAAAATTTATCTTTTTAATGGTTCTGGCGGCATTTTTGTCTGCAACGGAATCCTATGCTCTGGATATTGAATTCTTAGGCGGCAGACACTCTGTCATACAAGACAAGCCGGAAGCATCGACCGGTTTGAATGATGTCTATACTATATATGACATCAAAGAAGTATCTTCTATAAGCATTGGGAATATCGTTGATCCGTCTGATTTTAGAGTGTTGATATACAGTAATCTCGGTGGAGGTTATGCTGTTGAACAGCCGGTTTCGATTACCGGTACAACAGCTTTTATCCATAATCCGAAAGGGGATATGGGGTATATTGTTGAAGATGGCGGCAGCCGTTATTGTTTCTGGGTAGTTGATTATGCCGGCAAGCATTTCGATATAAGTTCAATAGAAGCATATCCGGAGCAGGATTGCGATATGACAAAAATCACAGTCAATGGTTCAGGTGATCAGATAAGATATTATTCGGTCAGCGGTCGGCAATGCATTCTGAGCCGGAATATAGAGCTCTCTTATAATACGCTTGAATGGGATAATGAGAGCAATGCCTATTCTTTTGTAGAAAAAACTGCCGGATTTGAATATCTGCAGACTCCGCTTACACTTCGTCCTCCTTTTTATTGCAATACAACGGTAACTGTCACCGGAGACAGATTCCTCAAGACATGGGGATTTGGCAAAACATTGGAATCGCCAGTAATAGAAGCGAATGGTATTGATGTGAAGACAGAGGCAGTACAGACGAATCTTGCGTCTGACGATGCTTCGAACATGATTAAAAGTGACGGAAACATGCTCGGAGGTTCGGCACCGGCTGATTTTACTTTTTATTCCTATGTCACAGACGCGGTATTGCATAACGAATGGCAGATTGCGGATGATCCTGATTTTGAATATGTCAGATATAGGTTTAACGAAAGGGATCTTACATACACCTTTGATGAGGAAGGCAAGTTTTATGTCAGGTTCATCGGGAGCAACGCCGACGGAAGTTGTGAGGCAACGGGAGAGACATATGAAATAGGAATCGGCGCGTCAGATCTCCGTATTCCCAATGCATTTTCACCCGATGGCGACGGAGTGAATGATATATGGAAAGTAGGGTATAGGTCGCTTGTCGAGTTCAAATGCTGGATATTTGACAGAAACGGGCGTCAGCTGTGCTATTTTGATCGTCCTGAACTGGGATGGGATGGCAAGCATAACGGCAAGACAGTAAGTCCGGGGGTATATTATTATGTTATAGAAGCCAAGGGTGCAGACGGCAAGAAATATAAGAAAGGTGGGGATATAAATATCTTAAGATATCGTAAAATCGGCAATTCCTCAGGGGTGTCCGGAGAATAATGGCACGTTATTTGTTGCTTAGTTGTAAGCTGAAAAATATGAACCAGGATATCAATAATATGGAAAGCGCAGGATCTGTCGATGTTTATGGCGCAAGAGTCCATAACCTTAAGAACATAGATGTTACTATCCCTCACAATTCACTGAGTGTGATAACCGGATTAAGTGGTAGCGGTAAATCATCGCTTGCCTTTGATACTATATTCGCAGAAGGGCAACGCAGATATATCGAGACATTTTCTTCTTATGCACGCAATATGCTCGGATCGCTCGAAAGACCGGATGTTGACAAGATTACCGGTCTTAGCCCTGTTATCAGCATAGAACAGAAGACGGTCAATAAAAATCCACGAAGCACAATCGGTACCACAACAGAGATTTATGATTTCTTCCGTCTGCTTTTTGCACGTATGGGCGAGGCGAGGAGCTATCTGTCTGGCTCACCGATGGTGAAATATACAAAAGACAAGATAGTCGATCTGATTGTAGAACAATACGAAGGCAAAAAGATTTATGTTCTTGCGCCTCTTGTGAAAAACAGGAAAGGACACTATAAGGAACTCTTTGAGAATCTGAGGAAAAAGGGTTATCTGTATGTCCGGGTAGATGGCGAACTTACTGAACTTGCATATGGCATGAAGCTTAACCGTTATCAGAATCATACGGTCGAACTTGTAATAGACCGTATGAAAGCCTCAACGGCTGATATGCAACGGTTACGATCAACAGTAGAGTCAGCCTTGAAGCAAGGAGACAAACAAATGATGGTAATGGACATGGATTCAGGAGAAGTAAGACACTACAGTCAGCATCTCATGGATCCGGAAACAGGTCTTTCGTATCCTGAGCCTGCACCTCATAATTTCTCCTTCAATTCGCCGCAAGGTGCATGCAGACGTTGCAAAGGACTCGGATTTGTGTCGGCAGTAGATGAAGAAAAGGTAATTCCGGACAAGACCAAATCAATATATGACGGTGCGATTGTGCCGTTGGGCCGCTATAAAAACTCGCTTATTTTCTGGCAGATTGAAGCAATATGCAAGCAATACGGATATGATCTCAAGACTCCGGTTGAAAAATTACCGCAGGAGGCATTGGGAGATATTCTTGACGGCACAGACATGCGGCTTGATATCCGGAACGAGACAATGTCAACATCTCATTATTCGGGTTCCTATGATGGACTTATCAAGTATATAGAGATGCAGCAGGACGAGGATGCCGGAGCCGATGCCAACAAATGGAGCGGTAAATTTTTCTCGCGTGCCGTGTGTCCGGAATGCGGAGGTAGCCGTCTTAACAAAACATCACTTCATTTCTTTATCGATGGCAAGAACATCGCTGATGTGGCAAAAATGGATATCGCGGATCTCTATGAATGGACCCAAGGGCTTGAAGACCGTCTTGACCAGACAAAGAGGGTAGTTGCCGAAGAGATATTGAAAGAAATCAGAAGCCGATTGAAATTCTTGCTCGATGTCGGTCTTGACTATCTGTCGCTCAAACGTGACAGTGCCAGCCTTAGCGGTGGTGAAAGCCAGCGCATAAGGCTCGCGACTCAGATCGGTTCGCAGCTTGTCAACGTTCTTTACATATTGGATGAACCTTCCATCGGGTTGCATCAGCGTGACAATGTAAGACTTATCAACAGTCTGAAACAACTGCGCGACAACGGCAATTCCATAATTGTTGTGGAACATGACAAGGATATAATGAAAGAGGCGGATTATATTGTGGATATAGGTCCCGGAGCCGGCAGACATGGGGGAGAGG
>CAMWMW010000184.1 GCA_947175455.1 uncultured Porphyromonadaceae bacterium
GCCCCCAGCCGGGTCCCCAACTCCAGGATGGACCCCATGCCCATGACGGACCCCATCCCCAACTCCAGGAGGGTCCCCATGACCACGACGGACGCCATGCCGGTCCCCAGCCCCAGTACCATGGATCGTTCCAGCCGTAATAGAAACCTGAATAATACGGCCAGGAATAGCCGTAGAAAGGAGCAAACGTCGGCAACCCGTTATCGAATACAATCTCCACATTACCATAGCTGTTCAGCAACACATCCTGTAGAATGTCGGAATTGTCGACAACTATGGTAGGATTGTAGAACTTCTGAATCTGTTGGGTATAGACGAAATCCTCATCGTTTTCGGCATGTTTGCCGATCGTGTCAACCGGACTGCTGTAATATTGACCCCTGCGATTGTATTCGTCAACATCAATATTCTCAAAATCCTTTATATAGTAAGACTTTTTCTTCTTGGTGGATGTGGAAGCCGTCTTATCTTTCTTCGGATTGTAATAGATGTCATCATATTCCTGCGCGCTTAATCCCAGAGGTGAAACCAATGCGATGACGGTCAGGCAGTAGAATAATTTTCTCATAGCTTCTATTCCTTAATTACTTTGACTTTTAGACAAACTGTGTGTAGATATGTTTAAGCCACCTTTGTTAAAAGTGCTTAAAATTAGATTTTTTCTTTGATACATGCAAATATAGCTTGCTAAAAAATGTAAAAGGTCTCACGCTGTCATAGCGCAAGACCTCTGTGCTGCTTAAATATTTAATTCACTTGTTAAACGGGGGAGGGGTGCCCGGATCTTCAGGATCCGTATCTTCTCCGAAATCATCTGATGGAGTATGACAGACCGGTGTGTCGGACGGGCTAACACTATTTTCACCCGTTTCATTTTTTTTACTTTCAATCTGCTTGTTTATCTCCATAATCTCATCCGTGCGCGATTTCCATTGACGCTTGCCAAGAATCTTCTCGACATCATCATGATATATCACTTCTTTTTCAATAAGAAGATCTCTTATCTGGTTATGCTGAGCCGCATATTTCCGCAGGATTTCTTTTGCCCTCTCATATTGCTCGTTGACAATACGCATGACTTCGGCATCTATGATTCTTGCTGTCTCGTCGCTATATGGTTTGGTAAAGCCCATATCCTGACCTGTAGAGTCGTTGTAATTGAGATTCGGGAGTTTATCGCTCATGCCATACACAAGCACAAGCGAACGTGCTATCTTCGTGCACTTTTCGAGATCATCGCTCGCTCCGGTGCCAATCTGTCCGGTAAATACCTCTTCAGCCGCACGTCCGGCAAGAAGTCCGCACATTGTGTCAAGCAATGCCTGTGTAGGAATAATCTGGCGTTCTTCGGGAGCATACCATGCCGCTCCGAGCGCACGGCCACGCGGAACAATCGTGACTTTGACCAAGGGATTCCCATATTGTATCATCCAGGTAATCGTTGCGTGACCGGCTTCGTGGGTGGCAATAGAGAATTTTTCATCATCTGTGATAATTCTCGATTTTTTCTCAAGACCACCTACGATTCTGTCTATAGCCGCCATAAAATCATTCCAGTCTACAGCAGGTTTGTTATTACGTGCAGCTATCAGAGCCGCCTCATTGCAGACATTGGCTATATCGGCTCCTGAGAATCCCTGAGTCTGTCTGGCGAGCTGCTCGACATCAAGACGGCTGTTGACCTTGATATTTCTTAAATGGACATTGAATATCTCAACTCTGTCTGAAAGCTCAGGGAGATCCACATATATCTGTCTGTCGAAACGCCCGGGGCGAAGCAATGCTTTGTCAAGCATGTCCGCACGGTTGGTGGCGGCAAGACATATTACGCCGTTGTTAGACTGAAAGCCATCCATCTCCGTGAGCATCTGGTTCAGGGTGTTCTCTCTTTCGTCATTAGAACCCATATTGGGATTCTTGCCTCTCGCACGACCTACCGCGTCTATTTCATCGATGAATACGATACATGGAGCTTTCTCTTTCGCCTGCTTGAAAAGATCACGCACTCTGGCGGCACCGACACCGACAAACATTTCAACAAAATCCGAGCCGGACATAGAAAGAAATGGAACATTTGCCTCTCCGGCAACAGCTTTTGCAAGAAGAGTCTTTCCTGTTCCGGGAGGACCCACAAGCAACGCGCCTCTCGGAATCTTGGCACCCAATTCAGTATAGCGCTGAGGATTTTTGAGAAATTCTACAATTTCCTCAATCTCAACTTTTGCCTCGGCAAGTCCGGCGACATCCTTAAAGGTCACATTGGTTCCGTTATTCTTGTCAAAGACAATTGCTTTTGATTTGCCGACATTGAATATACCTCCGCCACCGGGACCTCCACTCATACGTTTGGACATGTAGACCATAAAGAAAACTATGACAACTATAGGACCGAAATACCAGAAGAGTTTCATCAGGTCGCTACCTTTCTCATAATTGATTTTTATGACGGGTTTCCCTTCAGCTGACAGAGCCTGATTCCAGGAATCTATCTTTTCCTGTATCTTGTCGGAAGAGGGGATAGTGGTTTTGATTTTCATATGTCCCTCCGACATTCTTGAGGTGTCGAACTTTAATTTTTTGGCGCCCTGTTGCGTAAGGACTCCTTCGGCAATGCCGTTCTCGGAAAACACATATATCTTGTCAACATCACCGGCAAGCGCGTATTTTTCAAAATCAGTCCAGTCAACTTCTTTTGTCTGGGTATTGTCTTGAAAATAATACAGCCCCAATATGCAAAGGATTATAAGTGCATACATCCAATACATGTTGAATAGCGGCTTTTTGTTACGATTACCGGGACGAGGTCCTTTGTTTGGCTGAAACATATTCATATATTTATGGTTTTCAAATTCTAATTTAACGAAACTGATCTAAGAAACTGTTTGAATTCAAATAGTTTCTTAAAAACCTTCATTCAAGATCAGGTATCCTCGTTATACACGCGTCACTCCATAATTCCTCAAGATTATAGAATTCCCGATACTCCGGCAAAAACACATGAACCATGACATTGCCGTAGTCTATTATGATCCATTGCGAATTTCTATAACCATCATAATTATATGGTTTACTCCCGATTGATTTCTGAATTTCCTCTCGTATGCCATCCGCAATTGCAGACACCTGTGAAGTGCTTCTTCCCTGGCAAATTACAAATCTTGATGTCGGAGCACTTTCAATCGCTTCGAGATCAACCACTGCGATACCGGAACCTTTCTTATCCTGTATCGCATCAATTATCACATTGAGTATATCTTGATTTTTATACATTTATGTTAAGTTGTTTTTTTACTGTATGCCCGGATACATTTTATTTAACAGATTTGGAACATACTTTCAATATTATGAAAACAAATTTCATGCCAAATCATTGTGGCTTATAATATATAACAATTATCGACATGAATTTTCAAACAGATGAGCTTAAATTTAATAAACAAGCGATACATTTACTCATTTTAAACTAATTTTTAATAATCTTTGAAAGTATCTTAAGTGACTTGAATTCATCACCGGTCTGATACCATTCCGGGAGTTCTCCGCGATGCACATATCCGGCTTTTTCAAATAAATTTGAGCTTGCGGCATTTTCCGCCATGACTTTGGCAACCAGCTGCCGTATATTCAGAAGGTTGAACGCATATCTCTCCAACAAACCGAGAGCCGCCAGTGCCAGACCGGATCTTCTCACGTGCGGAAATATATATATTCCCACAAAGGCGTGCCTGTGTCGCACGGAAATATCATACAGATCCGCTATTCCTATTATCTCTTTCTCCTGTTTAGACTCTATGATAAGTCTCAACTGACCGGCACGCACCGGATCTGCATCATACGAAAGTGCGTAATCCGTAATATTCTGTCTTGAAAACGGCGCAGACATTCCATTTTGCATCCATTGTTCTGAATCCGATTCCACAATCCACATCGGTTCTGCATCTTCCGGTTCTACAGGACGGAGCTTTATTATTTCATTCTCAAGAAACATATATGTTATTTTTAAACAGCCTCTTATTGCCTGTCGTGAAAAGTATCGGAAAACAGCATGCGGTTCTGAATAGACCTGCCTAATGTAAGTTCATCGGCATATTCAAGCTCATTGCCGATACTCAAACCTCGTGCAAGCATTGTTACTTTCACCGGGAGGTGTGCGAGTTTCCTGTATATATAAAAGTTGGTTGTATCTCCTTCCATTGTCGGGCTAAGAGCAAGAATAACTTCAGAGATCTTATCATGTTCGACTCTTTCAACAAGGCTGTCAATTTCAAGATCTGCCGGACTCACCCCTTCAAGAGGCGAAATCAGACCGCCCAGAACATGATAGAGTCCCCGGTGCTCACGGGTGGATTCTACCGTTATGACATCCTTTACATTTTCGACCACACAAATAATTGAATGGTCTCTACGCGGATCATTGCAAACAGGGCATATTTCATTTTCGCTTATGTTATGACAACATTTGCAATATCGTATATTATCCCTCATATCCATGATTGATTTGCCGAGATCAAACGCTACATTCTTTTCCTGACGCAAAAGATGCAACGCAAGTCTCAGGGCTGTCTTCTGACCAATACCAGGAAGTTTGGCAAGCTCGGCAACAGCATTATCCAACAGGCGGGAATTGAAACTTTGTTCCATATTCAAGATATAATGTCTCTTTTTAATGCAAAATTAATGATTTTAAGTAAGTATTGAAAATTAGAGATTGTCTAAAAATTAGTGCGAAATAATGTTATTAAGCATAACAAACCCT
>CAMWMW010000185.1 GCA_947175455.1 uncultured Porphyromonadaceae bacterium
GGACGGAAAACCGCATCTCTACAGAACGCAAGCGTTACACGGAGGCGGTGATGGATTACAACACGAGCATCAAGAAATTCCCCACAAACATATATGCGGGGTGGTTCGGCTTCAAGGAGAAACCTCAGTTCAAGGCTGAAGCAGGGGCGCAGAAAGCCCCGGAAGTGAAATTCTGACACTTGACACGAGGACCGTTTTTTTTATTTTAACAAGTTTAAATTCAAGCAGCTGTCTCACTCCGGCGGATTGAGACAGCTGCCACAACAACAATGACAACAGACATATGAAGAAATCTCTATATTTTCTTCCACTGATGGCAATGGTTTTCACAGGATGTCTCAGTGAAGATGAAGAGCCGGACTATGTGGAATGGAAGAAACAGAACGAGGAATACGTGACCAAAATGGAGGAACTCACCGAAAACGGAGAGAAGGTATACACCAAGGTCGTTCCCGACTGGGCACCCAATGACTTTGTCCTCATAAAATGGCACAACGACCGCTCGCTAACAGAGAAGAATCTCAAGCCGCTGAGCAACTCCACCGTGAACATCAAATATGAGATGGAGGACATCAACGGCACATATCTCGGTGATTCCTACAGCATGACCACATATGGCGACAGCATCTACCAGAGCATGCCCAACGAGAATATCATCGGTATGTGGGTGGCTATGACATCGCTTCATGTAGGTGACTCCGTGACACTCGTCATCCCCGCCGGTTCAGCCTACGGTTCGGCATCGCGCAGTCCGATCGAGCCTTTCTCCACTCTCATCTATCACATGAAGATGAAAGGTGTTCCCAAATACGAGAAATAACTACCCGACTTCAATCATGAGCAAAAACCTTTTTCCGACACTGGCGGCAGGACTTATCCTCTGTTCAGGCATGGCTTCCGCCTACACTTTGACCAAATTCAAATCTTCTCCGGCTGTCAGGCTGAACACACCCGTGCTTCCCGACAGTCTTCAGAAAGAGAACGCATTCTCCGCCGAACAGTTGCTGGGCGCACGCACCCCGCTGACGCTTCGTGACGAAACGGCAGACTGGACAACTGTGGTTCCGGACACAGCCGGCAGGGTGATTCTCCCCAAAGCCACCGGCAAACCGGAACTGCACACCTACACCACCCGCCTGCGTGCGGCGGAATTTGCAAAAGGGAAGCTCGTGCTTAAGTCCACATCCATGGGCGATGTGCTCGTGAACGGCGTGTCTGTAGCGAAAAAGAGCGCAGCCGATTCCATCCCCTCCGAGGCAAGCGGAGCCGTTGCCCTCAACCCTGAGGCAGACTATGAAATCCAGCTCAACATCGTATCTATGCCGGATGACAAAAGCGCGCCGGATTTCACACTGGAGTTTGTTCCCGACAAAGACTTCGAGGACGTTGAGCTTACAGACGGTCCGGACATCGGAAGACGCTTTTCCACGCGCCTGACCATGACTGGGGAGCGTGTGAGCGGAACAAGCATTTCTCCCGACGGCAAATATCTTATTACCAGATATTACGAGACATTCTCCGCCACAGAGACATCTTACCGCGCCACTCTGCAGGAAACAGCGACAGGCAAGATGATAACCGAAGATCTGTCTCCCTCGGCAAACTGGATGCCCAAGGGTTCCACATTATATTACACGGTCAAAAAACCGGCAGGATATGATGTCGTGACAATGGAAGTGCCGACACTCAGAAGCCGTGTGATCGCCCGTGGTGTACCGGTGAACAGGTTCAACATAACACCCGACGGCAAATCGCTGATATATTACAAAGAGGTAGAAGGGGCAAAAGACCAGGGACCGCTGAAACGCGTAAAAAGTCCGGATGACCGTATTCCAGGTGACCGCGACCGTTCATACGTGATGCGCTATGACCTCGACACCCATGTGACGACCACTCTCACCTACGGAGGCGCGACAACATACATCTGCGATTTCACGCGCGACGGTTCGAAAATGCTTTATATTGCATCCACAATGCGTCCCGCGGAATATCCTCTATATTTCAAGGATCTCATCGAGATGGATCTCAACACACTCACTACGGACACAATCATCCGCAATGACGGATTCATCAATGACGCGATATACTCTCCCGACGCAAGACAGCTTTTCATCACTGGCAGTCCGCAGGCTTTCGGCGGCATCGGCGCGAACGCAGGGAAACATGAGATACCGAACGATTTCGACGGGCAGGGTTTCATCTATACCATAGCCGACAAAAAAGTCAGCCCCGTCACGCGCGATTTTGACCCCGCCTTGTCAGGGACACCTGTATGGAACGCCGTTGACGGCAACATATATTTCCGCGGCGAGACAGGGTTCTTCAACAAGTTATACCGCCTGAATCCCAAATCAGGAAAAATATCCGCGCTCGACACAGATATGGAATACGTATTCGGTTTCTCCATGGGCGATGACGAAGGGACATGGCTGTCGTATCACGGCGGCGGATTCACAGACACAGGCGTGGCATATCTTCTCAATCTGAAGAACAATAAAAACCGTCTGATCGACGACCCGATGCAGACTGAGCTGCGCGATGTGGAATTCGGCAAAATGGAGCCGTGGAAATTCACAGCCTCCGACGGCACTGAAATCGACGGCTACATGTGTCTTCCTCCCGGATTCGACGCATCGAAGAAATATCCCCTCATAGTGTATTACTACGGAGGCACCTCCCCTTCATCGGCAGCCATTCATCACCCCTACTCCCCGCAGGTATTCGCCTCGCGCGATTATGTGGTATATGTCATCAATCCGAGCGGAACAACCGGCTACGGACAGGAATTCTCCGCCCGTCACGTAAACGCCTGGGGAAAACGCACAGCGGAAGACATTATAGAGGGTGTCAAGAAATTCTGCGATGACCATTCGTTTGTAGACAAAAAGAAAGTGGGATGCCTCGGAGCCTCTTACGGAGGTTTCATGACCCAGTACCTGCAGACTCTCACCGACATCTTCGCGGCAGCAGTGTCGCACGCGGGAATCTCGAACGTGACAAGTTACTGGGGAGAAGGTTTCTGGGGTTATTCATACAATACGATAGCCGCCGCGAAATCATACCCCTGGAGCGATCCCGAACTCTTCACCAGACAAGGCTCGCTTTTCAATGCCGACAAGATCCACACCCCTCTCCTTCTGCTTCACGGCATGGAAGACACCAATGTGCCTATCGGCGAGAGCATACAGATTTTCAATGCGCTCCGTCTTCTGGGACGCGATGTCGAGTTTATAACGGTAGACGGTCAGAACCACGTCATCACTGATTTCGACAAGAAACTTATCTGGCAGGACACTATCATGGCATGGTTCGCCAAATATCTCAAGGGAGACTCCCGAT
Organism: uncultured Porphyromonadaceae bacterium; assembly: GCA_947175455.1. Taxonomy (GTDB): domain Bacteria; phylum Bacteroidota; class Bacteroidia; order Bacteroidales; family Muribaculaceae; genus Lepagella. Next base: position 3,340 of record CAMWMW010000185.1, read on the forward strand.
GGTGGAACGAGCTCTACGGAAAATGAATATGAAAAAAATTATTTATACAGTGGGGGCTATTATCGCCCTCACTTTGTTATATGGATGTTCGGGCAGCGAAAAGACCGGTGAGAATGCAGCCGAGATCGAGGCGGCGAAGATTGCCGGAAGAAATGCGGCTCGCAGCATAATCACCCGTCACTGGAACGACACTTCGCTTCTACGCAAAGAGGTGGAGCGGCAGCGTGCCTTGCGCCTTCGTTACGATTCAATCGGACACAGGCGGTCGGCGGCAAGCTTCGACTCCGCATTCGTATCGACTGTGCGCACTATGAATCCGATACTTGGAAAATTTGTTGAAAAACTATGAATACACCACCGCTCACCGTGCCTTCCGACATCCGGGAACTGCTCGACTCGGAAGCCACGAGGATAAACCGCGAGGAATTCATCGGGAATGATCCGGTGCAGTTCCCGCGCAGGTTTTCCAGACTTGAAGACATCGAGATCGTATCGTTTCTGTCAGCGATCATAGCGTGGGGACGAAGACCCATGATATGCCGCAATGCCGAACGCATGCTTGACCTGATGGAGCATGAGCCATACAGGTATGTCATGGACAAAGGATATGAAGACCTTGACGCCGGCATGAACCTTCACCGCACATTCTTTGCCCGTCATTTCAGGTATTTCCTCAGGGGACTACGCCGCATTTTCCGCGAATACGGCTCGGTAGACGCTTTCGGAGCCGCCGTGCGCGCCGGGGAGTCGGAGACTCCGTCATGGAAACTTGTGGAGGAGATGGAAAAGATCATGCGCGATGAAAACAACGGAGAGAACTGCTCCCAGTGTCTTCCCGTTAACCTTGACACCACAGCCCTCAAACGCATAAACATGGCGTTGCGGTGGCTTGTTCGTGATGACGGAATCGTAGACATGGGAGTATGGAAAAGCATACCAAAAAGCAAGCTGTTCATTCCTCTCGACGTGCATGCCGGCAACACGGCAAGAAATCTCGGTCTTCTCAGCCGTCGTGCCAACGACCGCAAAAGCGTAGAGGCTCTCACGGCAACACTGCGCACTCTCCGCCCCGAAGATCCGGTCTTCTACGATTATGCCCTCTTCGGAATCGGAGTCGGAGAATAATCATGACAACAGCTTCTTAAATACAAACAGTTTCTAAGAAACTGTTTAATCAAAGCAACTTCAAGGCAATTGTATCGAATATGAACAGGATTACGACCATAATCTTACTACTTTTATCTTACGTCGCGACCTCCGTCCCGACATACGCGACAAGCGAATTCGAGAATCCCAAACGCGAGTTCCGCGGTGCGTGGCTGCATGTGATCGGCCAGACGCAATGGCAGAACTAATCTACCTCCATGCTAGTAGTGTGGATCACCTGTAAGAGC
>CAMWMW010000186.1 GCA_947175455.1 uncultured Porphyromonadaceae bacterium
ACCGTTGAAGCGCAGTATCTTGACACAGAAGAACTGTGGTTTGCTGATTTCGATCTCGGCGGTCCCTTCTGGGATAAAGACAACGCTACAGCCCAGCGCACATATGCAAATTCACCCCATCGCTTCGTAAACAACTGGACAGCACCGATGCTTATCACTGTAGGCGAACTTGACTACCGGATTCTCGCATCACAAGGCATGCAGGCATTCAACGCCGCCAAAATGCATGGTCTTGAAGCGGAAATGCTCGTTTTCCCCGATGAAAACCACTGGGTGCTCAAACCTCAGAATGCCATTCTCTGGCAGCGCACATTCTTCCGCTTCCTCGATAAGTATCTGAAACAACCTGCAACCGATAAATAAAGCGAAATATTGTTCGTTAAAATATAAAATGCCGCACCGGACAAACCCGATGCGGCATTTTCAGGTTTTAACAACGTCACGACGTCCATTATAAACGGCTACGGGCTGATACCTAAAAGTAGGTATTTTTATAAAATAAGCCTTACCGGATGACTGTTTTTAACGATTAAACGTTAATTTTGCATTCGAAATGAGATTATCGGAATTAAAACCGGGAGAAACCGGTGTCATAACTAAAATATTAGGTCACGGCGCATTCAGGAAGCGGGTGATGGAAATGGGATTCGTCAGATCCCGTGAAGTAAGAGTGGTGCTGAATGCTCCACTCCATGATCCTGTCAAATATGCCCTCATGGATTATGAGGTGTCTCTCCGCAGGGCGGAGGCTGACCTCATAGAGGTGGACCTGCTTGAAAACTGGGAAGCTTCGCACGTTTCAGCCGATGCACTGACCGAAGAACACGACAAGGAAGCATCCAGAGAACTGCGCAAGGATAAAATCATAAACGTCGCTCTGATAGGCAACCCGAACTGTGGCAAGACATCTCTGTTCAACAGAGTGTCGGGCGCACACGAGCACGTAGGGAATTATGCAGGTGTCACCGTAGGTGCCAAAGCCGGAACACTGAAGCACAAAGGGTACCGGATGAATATCGTGGATCTCCCGGGAACATATTCCCTTTCAGCCTATTCTCCGGAAGAGCTTTATGTAATGCGGTATTTGCGCGAAGAGACACCGGATGTGATAATCAACGTGGTGGTCGCATCAAATCTCGAGCGGAATCTTTATCTCACAACCGAGCTCATAGACATGAACCGTTCGATGGTAATCGACCTTAACATGTTCGACGAACTGAAAAGGAGCGGTGTAAGACTCGATTATTCAAACCTCGGCAAAATGCTCGGCGTACCGGTTGTGCCCACTGTCGCGGCAACCGGATATGGCGTTGACAATCTCCTTGACACTGTAATTGAAGTGTACGAGATGAAAAATCCTGATACACGCCACATACATGTCAAAATGAATCCGGAGATCGAATCTGCTGTCAACAGACTCAAAGACGAGTTTAAAAACGACCTGTCTGTCGCACATCAGTTCTCACCGAGATTTCTCGCCATAAAGTTTCTTGAAAAGGATCCTGAAATAGAAGATATTCTCAAACACAACCCGAATTATGAAATCTGGAAACAGATTCGCGATGGTGAAAACGAACGAATCCATAAGGAACTGCATGAAGATGTCTCTTCGGCTATCGCTGCGGAAAAATACGGATTCATCCAGGGAGCGTTGAAAGAGAACATGGAAGGTTCTTTGGCAAAAGAAGAAAAATCCACAAAAATCATCGATGCCTTCGTGACGAATAAACTTTTCGGATTCCCGTTGTTCCTGATAGTCATGTGGCTCATGTTCTGGGCAACTTTTCAGATCGGCTCATATCCGATGGAATGGATAGAAAGGCTTGTGGCATGGATTTCAGGGCTGGTGTCTAAAACAATGGCAGACGGTCCTTTCAAAGATCTGCTGCTTGACGGAATCATCGGTGGTGTCGGAGGTGTGATAGTCTTTCTTCCTAACATTCTGATTCTATATGCCTTCATATCATTCATGGAAGACTCCGGTTACATGGCGAGAGTCGCTTTCATAATGGACAAGCTGATGCACAGAATGGGACTGCACGGCAAATCGTTCATCCCTCTCGTCATGGGCTTCGGATGCAACGTGCCTGCAATAATGTCAACCAGAATAATCGAAAGCAAATCAAGCAGACTTATAACGATACTTATAAATCCGTTTATAAGTTGTTCGGCAAGAATACCCATATATGTGCTTTTGGTAGGAGCTTTCTTCCCGGATTACGGAGCATGGGTATTTGTATCCCTCTACACACTGGGTATAGCCATAGCCGTGCTTACCGCCAAACTTATGCGCAAATTCTGGTTCAAGGCAGACGAGACTCCTTTTGTAATGGAACTTCCGCCATACAGGATGCCGACCATGAAGGCAACAATACGCAACATGTGGTCGAAAGCCGAGCAATATATCCGAAAAATGGGAGGACTCATTCTTGTCGCCTCTATCATAATCTGGGCATTATCATATTTCCCTCATTACGACGCAGAAGACCTGCCGGAAGAATACGTTGCAGAGACATTGGCGGAAATGCCGGCGGATCTGACCGAAGGTATGTCACAAAAGCAGATAGAAAAATCAATGCTTACGGAATACCAGCAAAGCAATTCCATTCTTGGAAAAATCGGGCAGTTCGTAGAACCGGTTGTACGTCCGATGGAACTTGGCTGGAAATCATGTGTTTCTCTTATTGCCGGTTCTGCCGCTAAAGAAGTGGTGGTTTCGACTCTCGGAGTGCTGTATGTGGGAGATGATGATGCGGAACTGCTCACTGAAAGATTACAGTCTCCCTCCAGATTGACAGGCAAAACCCCGTTCACTCCGGCATCCGCACTCGCATTCATGGTCTTTGTCCTTCTTTATTTCCCATGCATAGCGACACTTACGGCGATAGCAAGAGAGACAGGCTCATGGAAATATGCGTTGTTCTCTGTGATTTACAACACCGGTCTTGCCTGGGTGTTTGCATTCCTGACCTACCGCATCGCAGTATTATTCTGACCTCGGACAATATAATCAGATAAAAGGAACGCCGCGCTGTTTAAACAGCGCGGCGTTCCTTTTATCTGATTCACAATTATTATCGTGTCACACTATATCTTCATACTTGATGACAAGTTTGTCATCGCCCTCATTATGGGTAACTTCTATAGTGCCACCGAATTTACCCTCTGCATTAAGAGCGAGCATCAGCTCTGCGAGTTCGTCTTCAAGATATTTCTGTATGGCACGTTTTAGAGGACGCGCTCCGAAATTCCTGTCATATCCCTTGTCTGCGATGAATGCCTTTGCCTCATCGGCAAGAGTAAGCTTGAAACCTAATTTCTCGATACGTTTGTAAAAATCTTTAAGCTCTATGTCTATGATCTCAGATATGGACTCCTTCGACAACTGGTCAAACATCACGATATCGTCGACACGATTAAGAAACTCAGGACTGAACGCCTTGTTGAGCGCTTTCGATATCACACTGTGCGCCTGATCTTTTGTCACCACTTCCGTATTGAAACCGACACCTCCTCCGAAATCCTTAAGCTGACGGGAGCCTACGTTGCTGGTCATTATGATAATGGTGTTCTTGAAATCGATCTTACGCCCGAGCGAATCGGTGAGACGCCCTTCGTCCATCACCTGAAGCAAAAGGTTGAACACATCCGGATGCGCTTTTTCAATCTCGTCGAGAAGCACTACGGAATACGGGCGTCTCCTTACTTTTTCGGTAAGCTGTCCACCCTCCTCATATCCCACATATCCGGGAGGTGCCCCCACAAGGCGGGACACAGTAAATTTCTCCATAAACTCACTCATATCCATACGGATCAACGAGTCTGTCGAATCAAAAAGATATTCGGCGAGCTTCTTGGCGAGATGTGTCTTTCCGACACCTGTCGGTCCGAGGAACATGAAAACTCCAATAGGCTTGTCAGGATCCTTGAGTCCTATCCGGTTTCGTTGTATCGCCTTGACGACTTTCTTTATGGCGTCATCCTGACCCACGACAGCCCCCTTGAGACTGTCGCCCATGTTGATAAGCCGACTGCCTTCAGTCTGCGCGATGCGCTGTGTCGGCACACCTGTCATCATAGCCACCACTTCAGCCACTTTCTCTCCGTCCACTTCCTGACGGTCACTGTCGAGAGACTTCTCCCACTCCTTTTTGGCAGAATCAAGTTCATTCTTCTTGCTTACCACCTGATCGCGCAACGATGCGGCAAGTTCATAATCCTGAGACTTCGCGGCGTTCAGCTTATCCTGTGTAAGCGCATCGACCTCTCTTTCGAGCCTTTCAATTTCTTCAGGCACAACTATATTGGTGATGTGTACGCGGCTGCCCGCCTCATCAAGCGCGTCAAGCGCCTTGTCGGGGAAATTTCTGTCGCTTACATAACGCTCGGTAAGACTTACGCATGCCTCCAGCGCATCGGGCGTGTAGTTCACATTATGATGCGCCTCGTATTTCTCCTTCACCTGCTTTAGTATCTCGAGTGTCTCTTCCGGAGAAGTGGGTTCTACTATCACTTTCTGGAACCTTCGTTCAAGCGCACCGTCTTTCTCTATATTCTGACGGTATTCATCAAGAGTTGTCGCACCTATGCACTGAATCTCGCCGCGGGCAAGTGCCGGTTTGAGAATATTCGCGGCATCCATGGTTCCGGGTGCGCTTCCTGCACCGACAATGGTGTGAATCTCGTCTATAAAAAGTATTATGT
>CAMWMW010000187.1 GCA_947175455.1 uncultured Porphyromonadaceae bacterium
TTATAATAAGTAAATGCCGAGCTTATTTAAATTTTGAATCTTTTGGATGCTTTCATGATTTCTCATCAGTCGCATAGCCCGCTATGCTCCTTCTTCGGAATCATGAAATCATCTCAAAATCTCCTAAAATTTAATATAAGCTAATTTCCAACACTTACTTACGAAAAAAACATTATAAAGAATCTTTCGGGAATTTTGAGGTTCTTTTTGGCTGCTTCCGCCAAGTTTCGGCAGTCGAAACCGAAAGGTTTCTCCTTTCTCAACTCGCGGAATCACCTCAAAAATAACTCTCAAACTTCCTCGAAAATAAATTTAAACAGTTTTTGAGAAATGGGACGCGTCCGAGAGCGTCCCATTATATATAACGAAGAGTGAACTGTTTTGGTTATGACAGATGATTTCTTAGGGAAGCCACTGCATACTCCGGAATCCCCGGATCTTTTTCTGCTTCTTTTAGGATTTCACTGGCGAAAGGGAGTCGCTTGAGCAGACGGAATGCGAGCATGTCGCTCTCTTCCGGGGTTCTGACGGAGCCAAGAAGCCAGGTTGCCTTTTCCAGAGACATTTCGTCGACAGGGAAAAGATATGTGGCAAGAATGCGCGATTCGCGGACTTCACTGTCGTTCCATAAGGCTTCCGCCAGTTCGGAAGAGGGGGTGAGATCTTTTGCGATTGCAGCGATCTGCGGAATCTGCAGACCGAAAATCACCTTGTGTGGCATTCCCGCTTTCCGCAAGGTATCGGCTACGATACCGTTGCGGAAAACGAAAAAATCCTTTTTTATTGACTGAAGATCCATATTACTCCATTCTTCTCGGTTACTGCGTTATTTCGCGCCGCAGACTTTTGCAGTCTTTCCGCATTTACCGGTGAGTGGAGAATATTCGCGGCTGAGACGCAGCATCTGCCCCACGTAGTTCTCAGGATAGGAAATCTCAATGTCCGTGATTTCTCCGGCTTCGTTCACTACCGGAGTGTATACAGGATTGATGAAACCTCTGTACGGAGGAATGTCGAGTTTCGAATAGCGCGAGAGAACCTCTTTGTGAAGTTTCGGGTCTACCTTGACAGCATACTTCTGCACGAGCTCATTGCCTCCTTTGTAGTCGCCTTCGCTCTTTATGCGCTGAACTTCGGCGAGAAGCGTGCCGATGAGTTCGCGCATCTTGGGATAGTCATTGACCTTTACAAATGTCTTGCCTCCCTTCTTGGTGAGTTCCACGACATCTTTGCCGCCTTTCCCTTTCTTTCTGCCGTTTTCCAGAATCCAGCGTGCTATGAGCTGGCGGTTGCGCATGTGCGCCTCCTCCACGTCCTTGCCAGGCTCGATGCGGTTGAGCTGGGTCATGAGTCCATTGAGAAGGTATTTGTAATATTCTGCCTTGTAGGCTTCGGGATTGTCGAGTATTCCGAGTTCAAGAAGTTTGGGATCCGCGAGATAATAGAGGGCGAAAAGGTCGGCGCGAGCTTCCTCGAGAGTGGAGCCGTGTTCCTTGAGCGCATCGGGGTCGACACCGGGGAGGAGCTGTCCGGAAGCGTGACCGAGACATTCGTGAAGATCGGTGTGGAGCATATCCGTGATATAGAGATAATCTTCCATTATCTTGCGTGTCGGGGCGTCGATTACGAACTCCTCGTTGAAGCCATTGCCGTGAGATGCCATTTCATAAGCCTCGGTGATGTTCTCCAGAGTCACGGATTTGGAGCCATGCTGTGCCCGGATCCAGTTGGAGTTCGGGAGATTGATACCGATCGCGGTAGCCGGGAAAGCGTCGCCGGCAAGCATCGCCGCAGTGATGACCTTTGCCGAAACACCTTTCACCTTGTCTTTTTTGAAGCGTTTGTCCACAGGAGAGTTGTCTTCGAACCATTGCGCGTTGGAGGATATTGTCTCTGTGCGGGCGGAAGACTTGCCGTTGCGGAAGTTTACATAAGACTCCCAGGCACCCGTCATGCCAAGAGGATCGCCGTAGCTCTCGATGAAACCGTTGACAAAGTCGATGTCCGATTTTGTATCCTCTGCCCAGAGAATCGAATATTCATCGAAAAGACGGAGGTCTCCGGTAATGTAATAGTCGATGAGTTTGGTTATATAAGCCCTCTGCGCGTCATTCTCGGCTACGTTCTTTGCCATGTCGAGCCAGTAGATGATTTGGGAGATAGCCGGTCCATACACACCGTTCAGACTGTAATGCTGTTCCTTGATTTTGCCGTTCTCCTTCACAACACGAGAGTTGAGTCCGTAGGAAATCGGAGTGGGGTCATCGGCTTTCTTTATGGAATTGTAATAAGCCTCCACCTCTGCCTGAGTCACGCCGTCGCCATAAAGATTGTTGGCGGATGTGGCGATGACATCCTGCGTACCGTCCTGATTAACGCGCTTCGCCATGACCGACGGATCGAAGATTACCGGCACAAGCACGCTCAGCATCTGCTCGCGAGTCTGCCCCGGTTGCAGCGGCAGACAGCAATTGCCGAGTTTGCCAACCTGCTCCTCGAAGAAAGCCTGCGAGAATTCCGGCTGGAACTTGTCGGTTGAATAATGGTGGTGTATTCCGTTGCCGAACCATACCTGCTTGAGATATTTCTCAAACGCCTTGAAGTCTTTGGAGTTCCTGTCGCCGTCGTATTTTGTATATATCTTCTCCAGGAGCTGACGTATCTGGAGGTTGTAACGGCCGTTCTGGTCCCAGATGATGTCGCGTCCCATCTGCGCTGCCTGCGACAGATAGTAGAGCATCTTTTTCTGGTCAAGCGACAGACGTGAATACTCAGGCACTTCATAGCGGAGCACCTCGATATCGGCAAAGCGGTCTACATGGAAATTGAAATCCTTGTTTTCCACCGCGTTCGCACCAGTTGTTGCCATGGTAGCGATCATTAATGAAGGAAGTATTTTTTTCATTTTATAATGTGGGTTAAGTCCGTTGTATCGGATGAGGAGGATGTCCGTGTATCTGTTCTTCTTTTACTCCACGTAAAGCACCAGTCCTTTGAGATATTCACCCTCCGGATGTGAGATGTCAACCGGATGGTCGGCAGGCTGGGTCAGCTGGTGGAGTATGCGCACTTTGCGCCCCGATTTGGCGGCTGCTGTGAAGACTGCCATGCGGAACATGTCTTTGGTAATCGCCTGTGAGCAGGAGAATGTGAAAAGTACTCCGCCGCTCTTGATTTTCTCGAAGGCGCGGGCATTGAGCTTGCGGTATCCTATGAGTCCGTTCTTTATCGCTCCGCGATGTTTTGCGAACGCCGGCGGGTCAAGAATGATGAGGTCATATTTGTCGCTCTCCATGTCTGATAGAAACTTGAATGCATCGACATCGTGAGTGTGGTGACGTTCGTCACCGGGGAAATTCAGACCTATGTTGGCATCGGTGAGAGCCACAGCCTTTGATGAGGAATCCACAGAGTCCACGCTTATGGCGCCCCCGCGCATGGCGTATACTGAGAAACCTCCCGTGTAGCAGAACATGTTGAGCACCCGTCTCCCTTTTGCATAGCTTTCAAGAAGTTTGCGGTTCTCGCGCTGGTCTACGAAGAAACCTGTTTTCTGTCCTTTGAGCCAGTCGATGTTGAACTGAAGACCGTTCTCTATGGCTATGTTGCCGTCGTAGTTGCCGACAAGATATTCGTTGTCGGGGTCAAGATGCGCCTTGTAGGGGAGTGTGGTGTCGCTTTTGTAATATACGTTTCGGATTTTTGCGTCAGGGAGCATGGTGAGTGCCTCCGCTATCTTGTGACGTGCGAAATGCATTCCGGGAGAATGCGCCTGCATTACGGCAGTGTCGCCATATATGTCGATGACCAGTCCCGGAAGGAAGTCTCCCTCCCCGTGCACGAGGCGGAAACAGGTGTTGTCTTCGCGGATCAGACCGAGAGTGCGGCGAAGCGCGAACGCCGATGACAGACGCCTTATGAAGAAATCATCGGAAATGGTGTCAACGCCGAATTCGAGAATCCTCACGGCTATGCTTCCGATCTGATAATGACCGGCGCCGAGAACGTTCCCTCTGGAATCAGAGACACACACCTCGTCACCCTCTTCAAGATTCTGAGGCAGCGAGGCTATGGCTCCTGAAAACACCCATGGATGATGGCGGAGGAGAGACTCCTCTTTGCCAGATTTCAATCTTATTTCTTTTTTCATTATTATTTGTTCTGTATGAATGATTGGTTGGTTATCGGATGCTGACTGTCTATTTGAAAAGCCTTACGATATCCATGCCGTTAGCGTATATAAGCAGGAGAATGAGAAGTGTCATGCCTACAAGTTGGGCGCGTTCCATGAATTTCTCGCTCGGAGGTCTGCGGAAAATCACTTCATAGATGAGGAACATCACGTGTCCGCCGTCAAGAGCCGGAATCGGAAGGATGTTCATGAACGCAAGAGCCACCGAGAGGAACGCCGCTATGTTCCAGAATGCGATCCAGTCCCATTTTTCCGGGAAGATGGAGCCTATCGATCCGAAACCGCCTATGCTGTTGGCTCCCTCTTTGGTGAAGACCATTTTCATAGACTTGGCATAAGAGGTGAGCTTGTCGGTTCCCATCTCGATTCCGCGGGGAATAGACTGGAAAATGTTGTAGCGGATCTCTTTTGTCTTGAAGAAGTCCGCCGGGTTGACTTCGAGACCTACTCCAATCTTGGAGTTTTCCGCCAGCTTTACCTGTTTTAGTATTGTGTCGGT
>CAMWMW010000188.1 GCA_947175455.1 uncultured Porphyromonadaceae bacterium
ACCCCAGGTGAGGGATTCATTCGGGTATGAGCTTAGCGACGGCAGCAGTCCCGGTGTCCATATGCCACCGAAATTGTAGCCTTCGGTGTCAGTGAAGTTGTAATACTGGAGGTATCCGAAATCCGACGCAACACCGTCATCGCCCAGAATACCGCCCGAAGCGCGTATCTTTGCCTGGGATATGATTGTCGGCGATATGGCTGATGCGAAGAACTTCTCGTTTGAGAGCACCCAGGAGGCTGATACGGTCGGGAAGAATCCCCATCTTTTGCTTGGAGCGAACCGTGTGGAACCGTCGACACGGAAACTGAACTCGGCGAAGTAGCGGTTGTCGAACCCGTAGGTAAGTCGTCCTACCGTAGACGCACGCTGGCTCATGTATTCGCTTCCGGAGAGTGTGCCGGTGGATGTGCTTCCCATTATTTCCGGTTTCTCGCCGGGGAGAGATTGTGGTGGGTTCCGCGATGATAGTTGTGGTGGTAATCATGATAGTTAACGCCAGCGAGCGCAGTCAGGTGATGCAGTGAATTGAACGTGTGGTTGTAGGATATTCCCCCTTCGAGCAGGGTGTTTGTCACGCTCTGTTCGCGGTCGCTCATCACTATTCTCGCCTGCGGATAGATGGAAGACGGATCGACTGTGATCTCATCGGTGAGCGGATTGTATACACTCAGTTCCACAGGTTTGGAGAAAGTGGTTATTCCCGAATGGTTCATGTCGTGGGTGGCGGTCACATACACCTCAAGACCGTCGACTTTCGGAATCTTATAGCGCAGGGTGGCGTTGAGAGTGTGGAAATCGGATTTTGTTTTCTGGTATCCTCCGAGACCGAGCACCGACACCAGGGGATTGTACCCCTCAAGACTCGCGTATGAGCCGTCGGTATATCTAAGCACCTCGATAGGAGAAAAGGAATATGCGTCGTCTATTGTGAGCGGATTGTTGTTGTTCTTGTAATTGGAAACGGAACCGGTAAGGTTCACGGCAAGAGACAGTCCCTTGAACAGGTCTGCGTCAAGTCGCGCCGAGTAGTTGAATCGGTTGCGTCCAATGTTGGAATAAAGACCCTTCGATTCCGAGTAGCCTCCCGACACATGGTATCTGATGGTTTTGTTGCCACCCGATACCGATAGCGAATGTCGTTGAGTATGACCCCATTTATGGAAATAATCGAAAAGTGAAGTATCGCCGTAAAGATTCGGGTTTGATCCGAGCAGGTCAAGATTGTATGGAGTGTATCCTCCGTCGGGGTTCTGCTCTACGGCGCGGTTATAGAGTTCCGCGAACTGACGGGCGTTGAGGAATTTCGGGAGGTATGTCGCCTGGTCGAAATTCAACTGTCCGCGATAATTCACTCTCGCTCTGTCGCTCTCCTTTCCGCGTTTTGTCTGCACGAGAATCACTCCGTTTGCAGCGCGTGCCCCGTATACGGCGGCAGCCGCCGCGTCCTTGAGAATCGAGATGCTTTCGATGTCATCCGGGTTCAGGTCGCTGAGCCGCATTTCCCCCTCGTTTGTGGTAGAGGAGAAACGTGGCACCCCGTCGATCACCAGCAGCGGGTCGCCGAGATTGCCTCGTATGCTCATTGTAGACTCGCGTGCCGAAGAGGGGTCGCCAGACACCGCCTTCACTCCGAGTCCGGCAACCTGACCGCCAAGAGACTGGTCGATGTTCATTGCCGGAATCTTTGCGAGGTCTTTGGCGGATATGGTCTCTACCGAAGATGTGAGCTCCGATCGTTTCGCGGTTCCGTAACCGATGACGACAACCTCATCGATATCGGTGTGGGTCTCCTTCAGGACAATGGTGATGTCCGCAGTGTCTCCGGCAATCTCTTTCTTCAGTGTCTCATAACCGAAGCAGGAGACGACCAGAGTGCAGTTTTTCTTCGCAGGCAGCTTAAGCTTGAACTTGCCGTCGTGGTCGGTCATCGTCCCTGACGGAACACCGTCGATTCTGATTGTCGCTCCGATTATCGGCTCCTTTCGAGCGTCTTCCACAGTGCCTGAAATGACGCGTGATGTCTGTGCGGCGGCATTGCCGCAAATCGTCAGCATCAGCGTAAACAAGATTAGAAAAATCTTCTTCATAATGATGAGGTTTTTATGGAATCGGGGTGGCAGCTGGTCCGGAAAGTCTCCGGCAGGCGGCACAACACGAGATGTCAGGGGTTGGGATTAAGGATGAGGTTGATGTTTCTCACCTGATACTCGTAAAATTCGCGAGAGGCGGCGTCCGGTGCGGATGTCGCGGCGCGGCGGTAGAGTGAGAGTAGTTTCTTGAGCCGGGCAAGCATCATCGGCTTGAGTTCCTCGGCAGGGAGCGGCGGGTTTCCGAACACAAGACGGAAGAACGAGCGGTCGCCGTCATGAACGCCGCAAGCGTCGAGCGAACAGGGGAGAGATGTGGTCAGACCAAGAATCGAAGATGGCTCGACATCAAGCCAGGATTCGGAAGCCAGGCTTTTCGCGGAAGCACCCGGTATCGACAGTCCGGCGCTCTTTACCATTGACTCAAGAGCCAGGCTCTGAAGCCTGCGTTCCGTAGAATTGAGTTTCTTGCCTGAATATGTAGCCGCGAATATGTTTTTCAGCGCGTCGTCAACGTATTCCGCAGGTTCGTAACCCTTTGTCGGGTCAGCCTCGTAACCGGTCTTTATCCGTCCGATATTCACCGGCGACAGAAGTGTGGCAACAACCGCCTTGTCAACTTTCTCGCGCCATTCTGTCACAGGATCCTCAAACTTCGAATTCAGTGCGGCAGGAGTCAGCCAGCCGTTGGTACGGCATTGCGCGAGCAGCCACTCCATGGCACGGCGTGTATCGTCTTTTGTGAAATAGTTGCGTTTCGGACCCTGTTCGCGTCCCTGCACAACCTCCTTGAACCTTACGCCTCCTATATAGGGAAGCACATGGCTGACGTGGCGGACATACTGGCTGATAAGAGCCTTGTAAGTCTCAAGAAGGGATGAGTCGTAATCCTTTCCCGGTTCTCCAGCCCAATCTTCGAAATTCTCCATGATGATCTTCAGATTCGAGATAGCCATGTCTCCCGCCTTGATGTGGTCGTTGCCGAGATCCTCGGTCTGGTCGGTCGGGTCGATTGTGCCCATCACCTGCTGCGCTCCGAACTCATACATCGGGTCATTCTCCTTCTCTTCGATCCATTTGTCGAGCACCGGTTTTTCATCTTTGAGCGTCTTGGCTCCGGGGATAAGCCTGTATCCCCATTTGATGGCGTTTATGTCATATACGCCTACCGGGGGAGGGGTCAGTCTTACGCCTCTCTCGTAGTCGCCGGGCTGTGCCACGAAATTGTTGCGTGCATAGTCCATGATGCTGGGGGTGGTCCCGTATTTCTGAGTGAAAGCCGGGTCGCGCAGATTGTCGATGGTATATGCATATGACGCCCCCATATTGTGCATCAGTCCGAGACAATGACCTATCTCGTGAGCTGTCACATAAGTCAGGGATTCATACATTACCGAGTCGGCGAAAACGGAGGTCCTGACGCGGGGATCCACGGCGCCGGTCTGCACGAAGCGCCAGTCATGCACCAGAGAAAGCACGTTATGGTACCATATGACATCGGCACCGAGAATCTCGCCGGTACGCGGGTCGTTGTGCGAAGGTCCCATTGCGTTTGCCGTCGGGGTCACACAATAACGCACGCAGTTGAAGCGGATGTCATCCGGGTCGAAATCCGGATCATCGGGATAGTCGAGAGCCTCTATGGCATTTTTGAAACCGGCTTCCTCGAACGCCATGTTCCAGTATTCGATACCCTCTTTCACCGCTTTGCGCCATTTGTCGGGAAAAGCGGAATCCACATAGAACCGGATTTTCTTTTTGGGCTCGACAAGTGTTCCGGAGAAATAAGCCTCAAGGTCTTCATCTTTCGGCTCCAGTCGGAAGCGGTTGATTATGTTGTATGTCTCGATTTTGTCGTTAGACGATGAATAAAGTTTCTTCGTGTCGTAGAAATAACCCACGCGGTTGTCCTGCAGACGGCTCTTCATCGGGTCGTCAGGCAGTTTCATGATCGAACGCGAGACCCTTACGGTATACGGATCCGTCACTTTTCTTGTGGTGTAGGCGAGCTGGCTCTCGATGATCATGTTGTCGGGGAATGCCTTTACCTTTGTGATCGCCGAACCGTCTTTATAGAAAGAGCCTTCCCCTCCCTGCCTTCCGCTGAGCATCTTCGCGAGAGGGTCTGAATCCTTGATGGGGGATATAAGCTTTTCGTCACCGGCGAAGAACGATGTCATGTCTATCGCCACGTTGCATGAGTCTCTCTGCTGGATTTTGAATCCCTTCAGAATAGGGTCGATCATGTTGCGGTCGAACGATACCTTTATAGGGTCGTCCGGCGCTATGACGTTTGCATCCTGCACGAGATGCATGTAAACGTTTTTGTCATCTTTGGTAAAGCGTATTACCAGCGGCGTGATGTTCATCTGCCCTGCGACAAGGTCTCCGGTGTAGGATATGCCCGCCACGCGGCTTGACAGAATATATGTATGGTTGAAAACACTGTCGGAAAGTATGAAAAAGAGGGAGCCGTCTTTATCGACGCGACAATCGAAGATACCCTCGTATCTTTTTGCACCGGCAAACTTTTTTGCCATTTCCGCGCTGTCTGTCGCCGCTCCGGTAAGCCCTTTCTCCTCTTGG
>CAMWMW010000189.1 GCA_947175455.1 uncultured Porphyromonadaceae bacterium
TCCCCAGACTATACGCTGGACATTCGGTATGCAGCTTAAATTTTAATCTTCATTAATTTGATACTTTAAAGATGAAAATGACTAAAATAAAATATATGGCGTTGGCAGCTGTCGGCACATTCATGATGTCTTCTTGCGATCTCGATGAGAAATTCTACAGCGAGGTGACGCCCGACAACTTCTTCACAAGCTCGGAGAGCGTTTATGCCGTTCTTGCCAAACCTTTCGATCAGTGGCGCTATTACCACAATGAAAAGAACAACTGGGTTCTTGAGGAATTGACAACCGACGAGATGGCATGTCCGGCACGTGCCGGCGACTTCTACAACGGCGGCGAGTACCTTCGTTATCATTATCACACATGGAATACAGCCGACAGGTTTATCGTCAACAACTTCAATCAGCTCAACTATGTGATAGCCCGTTCGCTTGAGGCGCGCGAAGATCTTGCCGGCGTTAATTATCCGTCAGTGGGTCTTACTGAAGAGGAGAAGGCTGACCACCTCAATCAGATCAACACTCTGATCGCCTATTGCTATATGCGAGGCTTGAATTCGTATGGAGGTCTGCCTATCTATACAAGCAGCCAGGACAAACCCAAGGCAAGGAACAGTCGCAAAGAGAATTTCGATTTTATCGAGTCTGTTCTTATAGATGCCATTCCCAAGCTTAAGCCGCGTGCCTCACTTTCAGAAGCGCAGAACGGATATATCACCCGCGGAACCGGCGCAATGCTTCTGGCGCAGCTTTATCTCAATGCCGATGTGTTTATAGGAGAGAACCGCTATTCGGATGCGGAAAAACTGCTTCAGGACATATATGACGGAGAGTATGGAAAATATGAGATAGATCCGACCTGGAGCGGTCCGCACGATTTCGACAATGACCGCTCGCCCGAGGCAATGTGGTATGTGCCTTCTCAGACTACAAAAAAAGAGTTCGACGGTCTTTACCGCTTCATGTTCATAGCGGATGCGAAGACTTATTTCGACTGCAATGTTCTTGCGAATCCCTATAACGGATATCAGCTGGCGCCTTCATATGAGAAAGAGGGTGTGGAACTTGTGTCAAAACTTGGTCGCACATATTCGAAATTTCATGATCTCGATCTGCGGAAGAAACCGTATGTATACAACGGCAACAAGCAGTATGAAGGAATGTTCTGTGTAGGTCTTCAGAAGAATCCCCACACAGGCAAAGTCGCCAAGGGCACAAAGCTTCAGAACGGAAAAGAGATGGTGCTCGTCGATTATATCAACCGCACCGGCAACAAGAGCGACATGATGGAGGGTGACGAGAATTCAGGAATCCGTCTCGTAAAGATGCCGGTTTCCAATTCCGCTGACAAGGATATACTCTTTGACGCCGATTTCCCTGTGATTCGTTTCACCGAGGTTGTCTATAATCTTGCCGAATGCAAATTCAGAAAAGGGGACAAGAAAGGAGCGGCAGAGCTTATCAACGAAGTCCGCAAACGCAATTTTGCGAATGGAATCGATCCGGATCCTGTGACTGAGGCAAATCTTGACATATATCGTCTTGCCGATGAATACATGATTGAATTTCTCGGTGAAGGACATCGCCGCACAGACCTGATCAGATTCGGTCTCTTTACCACTGAATCATGGTGGGACCATACGCCCACGGATGACACAAAGAAAGTGTTCTGCATACCATTGGAAGCAATACAGGGAAATCCCTTGCTGCAGCAGAATCCAGGCTACTGATCGGTTTTAGAGCTTGTTGATAAATCTTTTAAAACAGGATATAAGATATATGATTCTTAATAATATTATCAGATATAATTTCCTCGCTGCGGGTATGCTGGCAATAACGCTGGCATCCTGCTCCGAGAAGGAGGTTCCGGTCGCTCCCAATGGCTATGACCGTGATGAAGTGACTATAACCCATCAGTTCGGCAAAAATCTTGCGGGTCGCGTCACTGTAGACGGGGTTCCCCGTGCCGGAGTGGTTGTCAGTGACGGAATAAATGTCGAACTCACGGATGAAAAAGGGGAGTATCAGATGTACACCACCCGTCAGCATGTGTTTGTGTCGGTTCCGGAAGATTGCGAGATACCGGTTCTTGACGGTCTCCCAAGATTCTACAAAGTTCTTGATTTTTCCGTTGACGCAAAGATCCAGCGTGATTTCAATCTGCTTTCCGCGCCAAAGAAAACAGAATGGACACTGATGGCAGTCGCTGATCCTCAGATTGGAAATGATCAGGATGTAAGCGATTTTTCTGAATATATCCTTTCCGATTTCTCGGAGTTCACGCAGCCCATAAGTGAAAACACCTATGGCATATCGCTTGGTGATATCGTGTGGAACAAACCGGAGCTGTTCTCGACTTATAAGACGCTGATGGGACGCACCCCCGTTCCCTCTTTCTCGGTTATCGGCAATCATGACCATAACGAGAGTGTGAAGAATGATACCGAAAGCGATGCGGATTTCCGAAATGTGCTCGGCCCGACATATTACTCGGTCAATATCGGAGATTACCACATGGTCGTGCTTGATGATGTGCTTTACAGCGGAGAGACAGGACGTAATGACTATGCGAATACTATCACTCAGGAACAGCTTGACTGGCTTGAGAAAGATCTTTCGCATGTTTCTAAAGAGAAAGGTCTGATTGTGGCGTTGCATATCCCCACTGCAAGATGGAACAGACCTGATAATCTTACCAATACTCAGGCACTCTATGACCTGATAAAGGATTTTGATAATATCCAGATAATTTCCGGGCATGCCCACAATCAGTCAACCGTCGAGATAGCTCCCAATATGACGGAATATAATTTCGCGGCGGCGATGGGTGCCTATTGGTATCCTTTGTGCAGCGACGGCACACCGCGCGGTTACGGCGTGTTGAAATTCAACGGCAACAAACTGGTTGATGTTAAATATAAATCAGCAGGCTTCCCCGATGATTATCAGATGAAGCTTTATGCGCCGAAAGATGCGGTGTTGTGCCAGCCTTCAGGAAATGTCGGAGACCCGTTTGACCAGATACTTGTCAATGTTTTCGCATGGTATCCCAAATGGACTGTCGAGATTCAGGAAGACGGCGGCAGCTGGAAAACACTTTCAAATGTGCAGGCGCAGGATCCTGATGTGAGAAAGAGTCTGGTATATGATGAGGATGACAAGAAGTGGTATATACCGTCAAACCACAACGGAGCGCAGATTGCCACGACCAATCATATGTTCCTTTATCGGCCGGCATCGGACTGGCGCAGTGTCACGGTCCGCGCTACAGATCCGTTCGGGAATGTGTATACTTCTACGCTTGATAATGACTGACACTAACTTACAATTGCAGCAGAGAAGGGGAGAGGTGTTATGTCTGTCCCCTTCTCTTTATTATTCTTTATTTGTTTAATTTCATTGCAAAATAAAATATAATTGTTAAATTTGCAAATCGAAACCTGACTAAGATAAAATGAAAGTATTTTTCAAATTAATCGCATTGTTCCTCTTCTTGACAGGAAGCGGTCTGTCGGCATATGCGAAGCATCCTGTGCAAAACCCTATGGTTTTCGGCAAGAACAGGCTTTCAATAATAACCCCCACACTTCTTCGTCTGGAGTATGCCGTGGATGGTAAATTTATAGATGCTCCCACTTTATTTGCGTATGACCGTACATCGATGCTCTCGCCTGAAAGTATAGATGTCAAGGAATTAGGCGACAATTGTTATGAGATAAGGACTCCGTCTCTCAGAATCTGGTATAAGAATGACGGATTTCCCTTTTCGACATCAAATCTAAATGTGTTTTATACGCATAATGGAAAAGAGAAAAAATTCACAAACCGTTTCATAACGAAAAATAATCTTGGAGGACCGGTTGAGACACTCGACCGCGTGACCGCCGAGATTCCGATGAACGACGGCATACTGAGCAAAGACGGATGGTACATGATCGATGATGCGCGGAGCGATCTGCTTGTGAACGACTGGATAGAGCCGCGCGATACAAAGAATCATATTCAGGATCAGTATTGCTTCATTTACGGCAATGATTTCAAAGCTGCGCTTGCAAGTCTGGGTGCCATCTCCGGAAAAGTTCCGATGACGAGAAAATATATTCACGGAGTGTGGTACTGCAGGTATTGGGATTATACTTCCGATGAATTTCTCGATATCATAGACGGATATGACAAGAATGATTTCCCGATCGACAACATTGTTTTCGACATGGGCTGGCACACCAACGATGCAAAGGTCGGAACCGGACATAACGGTCATTTGAACTGGAACGGATACACCTGGAACAAGGAATTGATTCCGGATCCGGCAGATCTTGTGAAGAAACTTCATGAAAAAGGAGTTACAGTCTCCCTCAATGACCATCCGCACGACGGCATACGTCCGCATGAGCACAATTATGATGAATTTGCCAAAGCCCTCGGCGCCAAACCCGGAGAAGTTCCGTTGTTTGACCTTTCCGACAAGAACTATATGGAGAAATTTTTCCGCTATGCGCACAAGCCTTCGGAAGATATAGGTGTCGATTTCTGGTGGCTTGACTGGCAGCAGAATTATCTCTATCCATATGTCGCCGGGCATAATTCCACTTCATTGCAGTGGATAAACGAACTCTATTACCGCAATTCCAT
>CAMWMW010000190.1 GCA_947175455.1 uncultured Porphyromonadaceae bacterium
ATTTAATATAAGCTAATTTCCAACACTTACTTATAGAATATAACAATGGCAAATTTAGCAAAAATTTGAAACAAAAGAGAAAATCATTCGGATTTTTGATTAACTTTGCAAAAAGAAGCGTCTGCATACCTGTCGGAATGCAGGGGTCTTCGATGAGGTAAATTTTAGCTAACAGATTAACATGGCAGGTTGCGGCACCTTGTCAGGCACCTGTCTTAAAACAGTTTCTACATATATGGCTCTTTGGTTTGAATGCAAAGTGAGATATGACAAGATGCAGGAAAACGGGATGGTTAAAAAGGTAAACGAACCTTATCTCGTGGATGCATTGACTTTTACCGAGGCGGAGGCACGCATCATGGAGGAGATGAAGCCTTTTATCTCCGGAGAATATTCCATTTCTTCTGAAAAGAAAACCAAGATTTCCGAAATTTTCTTCAACGAGGGCGGCGACCGGTATTATCTTGTGAAGGTCAATTTCATCACATTGGATGAAAAGTCAGGAGCTGAGAAAAAAACCGCCACTCTGATACTTGTGCAGGCTGCTGATTTCGAAGATGCACTCAAGAATTTCCTTGAAGGAATGAAGGGTACAATGGGTGACTTCGAGATAGCGTCTATTGCGGAGACACCCCTGATGGACGTTTTCCCGGCAAATCTTGGATGATAATCGGATAAGGAGATGGTAGCCGAAGAGATAATAAAACTGCGCGAGGAGATTCCTGAAGGAGTCAGTCTTGTAGCGGTCTCCAAGTTTCATCCGGCATCGATGGTCCGCGAGGCATATGATGCCGGGCAACGTCTTTTTGGAGAGAGCCGTGTTCAGGAACTTCTTGAGAAAATTCCCCTGCTTCCCGAAGATATAGAGTGGCACTTTATCGGGCATCTTCAGACCAATAAGGTGCGTCAGCTTATCGGCAAAGTGGCGTTGATCGAAAGTGTCGATTCCGAAAAGCTGCTTGCCCTCATAGATTCCGAGTCTCGCAAGGCGGGGGTAGTCACAAATGTCCTTATGCAGGTTCATGTGGCTGCGGAGGAAACCAAATTCGGCTTCCTTCCCGAAGAACTGATGTCTTATTTTAAAGAGAAACGGTTCGAGAATCTTACCAATACCCACATATGCGGAGTGATGGGTATGGCATCGAATACCTCCGACATGTCCCGGGTGCGTGCGGATTTTGCTGAAATCCGGCGCATATTCAGGGAGATTTCAGAAGACAGTTCGCTTGGACTGCGTGGCTTCGACCGGGTATCCATGGGTATGAGCCATGACTGGCGCATAGCGGTGGAGGAAGGTTCGACATCAGTGAGAATAGGAAGTCTTATTTTCGGTGAAAGGGAATATTGACGTTAGAATTTAATAACCATAATAATAACAACTCTATCATGACTCAATCTACACAAAAGCGATCATTGGTCGCTATCGTCACGATGTTCTTCATCTTCGCGATGATTTCGTTCGTGACCAACATGGCAGCCCCCTTCGGCAACATCTGGGGATTCAAGTATGAATGGGCTGGCATGGCAGGTAACCTTATGAACTTCACCGCTTACCTTTTCATGGGTATTCCGGCGGGTAACATGCTCATACGTTACGGATACAAAAAAACCGCGTTGATAGCATTGGCTGTCGGTGCGATCGGTCTCGGAATCCAGCTGCTGTCAAGCGTTGTCGGCGGCAATGTAGTGGTTATAGGAGGTGAAAATCCCACCACACTCAATCTCTTCATCTATCTTCTCGGAGCATTGGTCTGCGGTTTCTGTGTCTGTATGCTCAACACCGTTGTCAACCCTATGCTCAATCTCCTCGGAGGCGGCGGCAACAAGGGTAATCAGCTCGTGCAGGCAGGTGGAACACTCAACTCGCTTTCCGGAACACTGACTCCTCTGCTCGTAGGTATGCTTGTGGGCACACTTACAAAAGAGACTACCATGGCGGCTGTCGCACCTCTTGTGACAACCGGTATCGTAATCTTCGTTGTGGCGTTCATCATTATCTCTTTCATCAAGATTCAGGAGCCTCAGGCAAATCTCAAGCAGGTGAAATATGAGCATTCGCCCCTTGCGTTCCGTCATTGTCTTCTCGGTGTGATTGCAATTTTCTTCTATGTCGGAATCGAAATCGGTATTCCCGGAGAGCTTAACGCATGGATCAGCCGCGAAAACTTCGAAGGAGCAGCGGCTGTGGCAGGTTCCCTTGCCGCTCTTTACTGGCTCATGATGCTTATCGGGCGTTTCCTCAGCACAATCATCAGCGGCAAGGTGTCGACACGCGCACAGATGATAACCGTTTCTTCAGTAGCTATTCTTCTCGTTCTCATCGCAATCTTCCTTCCCGAGGATATAACTTTCAAGTCTCCCGAGATCGCCACGCTCAACATCATGAGCGGTCAGGTGCCCTTGAAATGTCTTTTCCTCTTCCTTTGCGGTCTTTGCACTTCGGTAATGTGGGGAGGTATCTTCAATCTTGCGACAGAAGGATTGGGCAAATATACGGCAAAGGCTTCCGGTCTCTTCATGATGATGGTTGTCGGCGGCGGTATCATGCCGTTTATACAGGACTGGATCGCCCGCGTACTCGGAGGCGGAACCTTTGGTTACATCAACAGTTACTGGTTGGTTGTGGCAATGCTTGCCTACATTCTCTATTATTCGGTTGTCGGCTCCAAGAATATCAACAAGGATATTCCTGTCGGCGAAGAACCTGTAGACCTTAGAGATCTTTAATAATCATACAGACTCCGGCAAGATGGCTTATGTCCATATTGCCGGAGTTGTAATTTTCAGACAGAATTTATGGACGTAAAAGTCATGAACAGTGCCGCCGACAATCTGCGGGTTCTTATCGCGGAGATGGTGGAGAAGTCCAAATCCGGTCACCCCGGAGGCGCCATGGGAGGCGCGGACTTCATCAATGTATTGTATTCAAGTTTCCTCGTGTATGATCCCGCAGACCCGAAGTGGTTCGCACGCGACCGTTTCTTCCTTGATCCGGGTCATATGTCGCCGATGCTCTACAGCATTCTTGCGCTCACCGGCAAATTTAGCATAGAGGATCTTCAGAACTTCCGTCAGTGGGGCAGTATTACTCCAGGTCATCCGGAAGTCGATGTAGAGCGTGGCATCGAGAACACCTCGGGTCCGCTTGGCCAGGGACACGTTATGGCGGTAGGCGCCGCAATCGCCGAGAGATTCCTTGCCGCCCGTTTCGGGGAGGTCGTGGCCCACAAGACATATGCCTTCATTTCCGATGGCGGTATTCAGGAGGAGATTTCACAGGGCGCAGGACGTATCGCCGGCAAACTCGGACTGAGCAATCTCATCATGTTCTATGATTCCAACAAGGTTCAGCTTTCAACCAATGTCTCCGATGTCACCAATGAAGACACAGCCGCGAAATATCGCGCATGGCACTGGAACGTAATCGAGGTTGCCGGCACAGACCCCCTTGCTATAGCCGGCGCTTTGCAGCAGGCTCTTGAAGAGAAGGAAAAGCCGACTCTTATCATCGGCAATACCATCATGGCGCGAGGTGCTGTGGATGCAGAAGGAAATTCTCTCGAAGGTGCCATAGCCACGCATGGACAGCCGCTTTCGGCAGCCGGTGCAGATATCGACAAGACTGTCGCGAATCTCGGCGGAGACCCGGAGAACCCGTGGGTAATCCGTGAGGAGGTCAAGAATCTTTACGCAGCCCGTGCCGAAGAGCTTAAAAAGATAGTTGCGTCACGTCGTCAGGCATATGACGAGTGGGCAGCGGCAAATCCCGACAAGGCGCAGCAACTTCAGGATTATATTGATCTCAAGTTGCCCGCGCTTCCATGGGATTCGGTCGAGTTCAAGGCAAACATGGCAAGCCGTGCCGCCTCGGCTACCGTTCTCGGTTTCCTTGCCGAGCATGTGGGCAACATGATAGTGTCGAGTGCCGACCTCGCCAATTCCGACAAGACCGACGGCTTCCTGAAAAAGACCACCGTTCTCTGCAAAGAGGATTTCACCGGCGGTTTCCTTCAGGCTGGAGTCGCAGAGCTTACTATGGCATGCATCATCAACGGTATCGCGCTTCACGGCGGAGTATTCGGTGCGTGCGCCACATTCTTCGTCTTCTCCGACTATATGAAGCCGGCAATACGCATGTCGGCACTTATGGAACTCCCCGTAAAGTTCATCTATACGCATGACTCCTTCCGCGTGGGAGAAGACGGTCCGACGCACGAGCCGATAGAGCAGGAGGCACAGATACGTCTGATGGAGCAGATTTCCAATTTCAGCGGACGTCCTTCGGCACTTGTTCTCCGTCCTGCGGATTCAGCAGAGACTCTGGAGGCTTATAAACTTGCGATGGAGAATGTCCACACTCCTTCCATCCTTATATTCTCACGTCAGAATCTTGAGGATCTTCCCGGCGAGAACCGTCGCGAAGAGGCAAGGAAGACAGCCAAGGGTGGATATGTCGTTGTAGATGCCAAGAATCCCGATGTCGTGCTTGTCGGCAATGGCAGCGATGTCGCGCTTCTTGTTCATGCAGCTGAAGAACTGAAAAACGAGGGGGTTGCCGCA